>NZ_JASHKU010000017.1:110548-181984 GCF_030056875.1 Rhodococcus sp. IEGM 1351
CCCCGCCGACCCCCCCCCCCCCGGGCCGGGCGGAGGGGCCCCCCCCCCCACTCCGCCACTCACATGTGCGGTCAGAGGTTCAGGTCGGGGAGGCCGAGGAGCGAACGGTACTCGAGACCCTCGGCCGCGATCACCTCGTCGGCACCGGTCGCGCGGTCGACGACGGTCGCGACACCGACGACGATCGCCCCGACGTCGCGCAACGCCTTCACCGCGGTGAGCGGAGAGTTGCCCGTGGTGGTGGTGTCCTCGACGACGAGGACACGCTTGCCGACGACGTCCGGTCCCTCGATCTGCCGCTGCATGCCGTGCGCCTTCGCGGCCTTGCGCACCACGAACGAATCGATCGGCCTGCCCGGGGCGTGCATCACGGCCATCGCCACCGGGTCGGCGCCCATCGTCAGTCCGCCGACGGCGTCGAAATCCCAGTCCGCCACCAGCTCACGCAGCAACTTCCCGATGAGCGGGCCCGCCTCGTGATGCAGCGTGGCGCGGCGAAGGTCCACGTAGTAGTCGGCTTCCTTGCCCGAAGACAACGTCACCTTGCCGTGCACAACTGCCAGCTCACGCACCAACGCGGCCAGATCCTCGCGATCGCTCATGCCCGAAACCCTACCCACCTCTACGTGCGAGCACGCCCCCGGCCGAACACGTTGGTCAGCCGCCGGACCAGACTCTTCGGGACGAGGCGACCGGCCGTGGTCAGTACCTTGTACTGAAGTCCGGGAATGCTCACGACCTTGCCGTCCTCGAGATCGGACAGCGACGCCGCGACCACCTGGTCGACGCTCAACCACATCGGCTTCGGAATCGAACTCATCTCGATGCCCGCGCGCTCGTGGAACTCGGTGCGGATGAAGCCCGGGCACAGCGCCTGGATCCGCACACCCGTGCCGCCCAGCCCGTTCGCCAGTCCCTCGGAGAACGAGATGACATACGCCTTGCTCGCCGAATAGGTCGATCCGCGCCCGGACAGCAGGCCGGCGACGCTCGCCACGTTGATGACGGTGCCGTTCGCCGACGCGATCATGGTGGGCAACGCCGCGCGGGTCAGTTGCATGACGGCGGTGACGTTCACGTCCAGCTGGGACTGCAACAGCTCCGGCGTCGCCGTCCAGAATTCGCCCGAAGTGCCGAATCCGGCGTTGTTGACCAGCACCTCGACACCCTTCCCGAGGCGCTGCGCCACTTCCTCGCGCCCGGATGCCGTGGCCAGATCGGCCTGCAGGATCTCGGACTCGGTGTCGAACAACGCCTTCATCTCGTCGGCGAGGGCCTGCAAGCGGGTTTCGTCACGCGCGACCACGAGGTCGTAACCGAGAGACGCGAATTTCCTCGCGAAACCGGCACCGAGCCCCGACGTCGGGCCGGTGACGAGAGCAACGGGTCGGGCGGAACTGGAGGGCGTCGACATACCGGTGACGGTAGCAAGGCGCTGCGCGCCTGTGCGCGGTTAGCGAGTCCCAGGACTCGTCACGCACTCACGGGCGCGGAGCGCCGGGGGCCGGCGGCCGGGGAGCGCCGGGGGCCGGCGGGCGGGGAACGCCGGAGGTCTGCTGCCGGGGAGCGCCGGGAGCCGGCGGTCGGGGAGACGTCGGACGCTCGGGACGCGCCTCGGCGGGAGCGCCTTCGCGTAGTCGCGGGCGGCTCGGGTCGTGGTGGCCGCGGTCGAGTCCGCGCGGTTCGGTGACCGGGGGCAGGACGTGCAGGATGCCGGACAGCCGGGCGACGGCCTCGATGGCCGAATCCCATTCACGGCCGCTGCTGCCGATGGGCAGCGAACCGAGGGTCCACTCGCCTTCGCTCCACAGCATGTTCACATGCGGCGGCACCGACTCGGTGAACGCCACCATGCGCTGATCGCAGACCCTGCGGGCGATTTCGAGGTCGGTGGCGAACACGACTCGCGGTCCGATGGCACCGAGGAGTTCGAGATCCGAATCCTTCGGCGGCGGGGTCGACTTGAGGCGCAGGTCGATGTCGACGTCCGAGCCCACCCGTCGGCGCACGGCGACGATGGTCGCGGTCTCCTCGAGGTCGAACAGAATGAACGACTCGCCCCGGCGTTCGCCCTTCACCACATCGATGGCGCTGAGGTACTCCTGCTTGGCCAGCGCGGCCCGATGGAACTGGCCGGGCAGCTTCTCTTCGACGTTGTCGTACGTGTAGCCCTGGGCCTTGGCCCAGATCTGCCGCACACGACCCGTCTGATCACGACGCGAGCGATCGAAATAGAGCAGCGCGCACGCGCCTGCGAGTGCGATCAACGCCAGTACGAACCACATTCCCGTCATCGGTGATCAGCCTAGCGAGTCGACGCCGTTACGAGGCGAAGCGGTACCCGGACACCCCGTGTCGGTTTTGCCCGGACCCATCGTCTCAGTTACCGCCGAGCTTCGGCAGCTCGGTGCTGATGATCGTCTCGGCCATCATCGTGCCGTTCTCGACCTTCGTTCCCTGCACCATCACGGTGAACCCGGGCTTCAGATCGGCGACCGTGGTGCCGTCGAGTGCGATCACATTGGTCTGCGCGTTGGTCTGGACCGTCAACTGGGAACCGCCGAGGGCGTCGAGGGTCAGAGTGGAGCCGTCGTTGGCGCTGATCGTTCCGAACGCGGCGCCGGCAGCGCCGATGGCCTCGCCGATTCCGCCGGGGAGTTGATCGAGCGGCGACTCCGACGTGGTGGACGGCGGCGGGGTCGTCGTCTTCGGCGGCGCGGTGGCGGGCGGACGGGACGTGGTGGGGCCCGCCGCCGTGGTGCTCGAGGAATTGTTCGGCGCGGATGTGAAGAGGGCGACACCGAAGCCGATGACGGCGATCAGCAGCAGCGCGGCCGCGGTCGCGGCGATCCACGTGCCGATCCGGCGGGGTTTCTTCTCCTCGGGGCTCTCCGCGACCGGCGCCTGGTACTGCGAGCCCGGGTACTGACCCGGCGGGTACTGGGCGTTCGGGTACTGCCCCGTCGGATACCCGCCCTGGTACTGCTGGGCGTCGTACGTCGGATACGCCTGTGTGGCGTTCGGCGGCGGAGCCTGCGGGTCGTACCGCGGATCGTAGGTCGGGTAGGCCTGCGTCGGATTGGGCTGGTTCCGCCCGTACGCCGCGGTCGGATCGGACGTGTAGAACTGCTCGGTCGGTGTGCCTGCGGGGCCCATGTGCTCGGTGCGCTGCTCGGGCGATCCGAGATGCTCGGTCGGCTGGTCCCGCCGCGACCACGCCTGGGTGGGGTCCTCGTCACCAGCCCTCGACGCGGAATCGTCGGTGGTCCACGACTCCGTTCCGTCGTACGCGCGTTCCTGCGGGGTGCGCGGGTCGTCGGGGTTCGTCATGATCGGCCCCTCCCTCGGGTTCGTCCGGCCGGTGTCCTGCGGCTACGGACGGTCCAGGGTAACGACGAAACTTAAGACGTCGCTGTGAAAACACAGGTGAGTGGCACGGCGTGCGGGAGCACACCGTGCCACTCACCCGAGGGGTCAGCCGAGGACGAGCGCGTCCCCGGTCTCGGAAACCTTCACGGGGACGGTGTCACCGTCCTTGACGTCACCGGCGAGGAGCAGCTTCGCGAGCTGGTCGCCGATGGCCTGCTGGATCAGCCGGCGCAGCGGCCTGGCCCCGTACATGGGGTCGTAGCCGCGGACGGCCAGCCAGAAGCGGGCCGACTCGGACACGTCCAGCGTCAGTCGCCGCGCCGCGAGCCGGCGGGACAGCTGGGTGAGCTGGATGTCGACGATGGACTCGAGCTGCCCTTCCGTGAGCGACTCGAAGATCACGACGTCGTCGAGCCGGTTGATGAACTCCGGCTTGAACGCGTGCCGGACCGCATCCATCACCTGCTCCCGTGATCCACCCGCACCGAGATTGGACGTGAGGATCAGGATGGTGTTGCGGAAGTCGACCGTGCGTCCCTGACCGTCCGTCAGCCTGCCTTCGTCGAGGACGGCGAGCAGGATGTCGAACACGTCGGGGTGCGCCTTCTCCACCTCGTCGAACAGCACGACCGTGTACGGACGCCGCCGCACGGCCTCGGTGAGCTGGCCGCCCGCCTCGTACCCGACGTATCCGGGCGGGGCGCCGACGAGCCGGGCCACCGAATGCTTCTCGCTGTACTCGGACATGTCGATGCGGACCATGGCGCGCTCGTCGTCGAACAGGAAGTCCGCGAGGGACTTCGCGAGCTCCGTCTTACCGACGCCGGTCGGTCCGAGGAACAGGAACGACCCGGTGGGCCGGTTGGGGTCGGCGACTCCGGCGCGGGCGCGGCGAACCGCATCCGAGACGGCGACGACGGCCGCTTCCTGGCCGACGACCCGCTTGCCGAGTTCGGACTCCATCCGCAGCAGCTTGGCGGTCTCGCCCTCCATCATGCGGCCGGCGGGGATGCCGGTCCATGCTGCGACCACGTCTGCGACGTCGTCGGGACCCACTTCCTCCTTGAGCATGACGTCGCCGTCGGCGGCGGCACCGGACTCGCGGGCCGCCTGCTCGAGTTCCTTCTCGAGCTGCGGGATGCGGCCGTACCGCAGCTCCGCGGCCCGGCCGAGGTCGCCGTCGCGTTCGGCGCGTTCCTCCTCGCCGCGCAGCGTCTCGAGCTGTTCCTTGACCCCGCGCACGGAGTCGATGGCCTGCTTCTCGTTCTGCCAGCGGGTGGTCAGCTGATTGAGCTTCTCCCGTTCGTCCGCCAGTTCCTGACGCAGCTTCTCGAGCCGGTCCTTCGACGCCGCGTCGGATTCCTTCTGCAGCGCCATCTCCTCGATCTCGAGGCGGCGGACGATGCGTTCGACGGAGTCGATCTCCTCGGGTCGCGAGTCGATCTCCATCCGCAGCCGGGACGCGGCCTCGTCCACGAGGTCGATCGCCTTGTCCGGGAGGAACCGGGACGTGATGTACCGGTCGCTGAGCGTGGCGGCGGCGACGAGCGCGGAGTCGGTGATGCGCACGCCGTGGTGCACCTCGTACCGCTCCTTGAGCCCGCGCAGGATGCCGACGGTGTCCTCGACGGAGGGTTCCCCCACCAGCACCTGCTGGAAGCGGCGTTCGAGGGCCGCGTCCTTCTCGATGTACTTGCGGTACTCGTCGAGCGTGGTCGCGCCGACGAGCCGCAGCTCGCCGCGGGCGAGCATCGGCTTGATCATGTTGCCCGCGTCCATCGCGGACTCACCGGTGGCACCCGCACCGACGATGGTGTGGAGCTCGTCGATGAACGTGATGACCTGACCGGCCGAGTTCTTGATGTCGTCGAGGACGGCCTTGAGTCGCTCCTCGAACTCGCCGCGGTACTTGGCGCCCGCGACCATCGATCCGAGGTCGAGGGAGATCACCGACTTGCCGCGCAGCGATTCGGGAACGTCGCCTGCAACGATGCGCTGAGCGAGCCCCTCGACAATGGCGGTCTTGCCGACGCCGGGCTCACCGATCAGCACCGGGTTGTTCTTGGTCCGGCGGCTGAGTACCTGCACGACGCGGCGGATCTCGATGTCGCGGCCGATCACCGGGTCGAGCTTGCCGTTGCGGGCCGCCGCGGTGAGATCGGTGGAGTACTTCTCGAGCGCCTGGTACGTCCCTTCCGGGTCCGGGCTGGTGACGCGCGCACTGCCGCGGACGGTGGTGAACGCGTCACGCAGCGCCTCGGGGGTGGCGCCGTGCCGCTTCAGCAGTCCGGTCACGTCCGACTCACCCGAGGCGAGTCCGACCATCAGGTGTTCCGTCGACACGTACTCGTCGTCGAGTTCGGTGGCGAGGTGCTGTGCTGCGGTGAGTGCGGCGAGGGCCTCGCGGCCGAGCTGCGGTGTGGTCGTGGCGCCCGTCGTCTTGGGGAGCCGGTCGACGAGATCCTGCGCTTCACGATGGACCACGGTGGGATCGACGCCGATCGCCTTGAGCAGCGGGGCGGCGATGCCGTCGGTCTGGTCGAGCAGGGCCACGAGCAGATGCGCGGGCCTGATGTCGGGATTACCGGCCGACGACGCCGACTGGAGCGCAGCGGTCATCGCGGCCTGGGTCTTGGTGGTCGGATTGAACGAGTCCACTGTTCACCTCTTCTGGCGTTGTAGAGCGGTCCGCCGCCCGGGGCCGAGTGGCACGTGGCGACGCTGTCATCTTCTTAACGCGCGAAGGGTTGAGTCTGTTCCGCTCAACTTTGGAAATTTTCCGCTACACCCATTCTCTCGCCCCGCGACGGTTCGCGGGGCGAGATGTCAGGCCCCGATCGCGGCCGCCATCGTCGGCCAGGATGCGGACAGGTCGTCGCGCCAGTACCCCCACGAGTGTGTGCCGACCGGCCGGAGATCGACCGTGGCCGGAATGTCCAGGGCGCGGAGTTTCTCCGCCAGCCGTATCGTGCAGTCGTTGGTGACGGCCTCGATGACACCACCCACCACGACCTGCGTCGCGAGGTTGCGACGGTCGCCGCCGACGGTCCGGGCGTCGAGGGTGTCGTACGGTCCCGGCAGCCCGCTGCCATTGGAGATGTAGAGGGTGGTCCCCCGGAGCTTCTCCGCGTTGACGTACGGATCGTTCGCGGCCCACAGCGGATCGTTGGCCGCACCCCACATGTTCTCGGGGTTGCCGCCGAAGTCCGACACCGTGATCTCGACGAACCGCCGCGCCACCGGGTCGCTCGTCATCGCGCACCCGCTGTACGCCCCGACGCTCTGATACAGCCCCGGCTTGGAGATCGCGAGGTTGAGGACGCTGGTGGCCGACATGGACAGCCCGGCGATGGCGTTCTTCCCGGTCGTCTCGAGCGCGGAATCGACGATGGGTGACAGTTCCTTCGTCAGGAACGTCTGCCACTTGTTCCGCCCGAGCTCGGGGTCGTCCTGCTTCCAGTCCGCGTAGTAACTGGACTGGCCACCGAACGGGATGACCACGTTGACGTCCTTGTCGGAGAAGAACTTCTCGACGTCCGCCTTCTGCTCCCAGCCGAACTGCTCGGAGTTCCCCTCGACGCCGCCGAGCATGTAGACGGTGGGACGCTTCTCCGACGCGGCCCGGATGACCCGGACGGTGATGTCCTTGTCCATGGCGGTCGAGTGGACGGTGAAATTCATCTGCGATTCGCCCACCGTGGTGACCTCGACCAACCGCGAACCGTCGGGCGCCTCGTCGGCCGAGATCGACTCGATCGTCGTCCGGGGTTCGGCGGAGACGACGCCTCCGCCGCCGATCGCCGTCAGCGTCACGGCCGCCACGACAGCGGCGGCTCGGCGAACCCGGGCCGAACTGGGCATCCCCGGACGAAACCGACCCCGATCCCGCGCACCGCCAACTCTCATGGGCCCCCCTCGGTAACACTGCCTGTTAACTGGATGCATCGTGCCTTGCCGGTGGTCACAGCTCAATAGCGACCCACCGAAATACCGGGGGCACACGCCGAACCGGCCGTTGCCGTAACCCGGGGTCCGCCCGCGGGACGGCTAGAATGCGGGTGTTCGAATCAGCAGGCACGGAGGCAGGGGACGGCTTGACACGAGATTGCCTCGATCCGCTCGTGATTTCGCGTCTGCGCGCCAGCTTTTCGTCGATCGTGTCCACCGAACACGGACGCAACCGGCTCACCACCACGTTCTACGCCACCCTGTTCGCCGAACACCCCGAATTCCGCGCGCTCTTCCCGCCTGCGCTGGATCAGCAGGGTCACCGCCTGTTCCAGGCACTGCAGTTCGTCATCGACAACCTCGACGACGAGGGCCGGGTCCTCGGTTTCCTCAGCCAGCTCGGCCGCGACCACCGCAAGTACGGCGTCGAGGGCAGGCACTACTTCGCGTCGGGCAATGCGCTGCTGGTCGCCGTGCAGAGTTCCTTCACCCAGGCCATCTGGACGCCCTCGCTGACCGCGGCCTGGACGGAACTGCTCGACCTCCTCCTCCACACGATGGCCGACGCCGCGGACACCGACGACCTGCCCGCCGCGTGGGGCGCCACCGTGGTCGATCACGAACGCCGCCTCGACGACCTCGCGATCGTCCGTCTCGAGACCGACTCCCCCATCCCCTACGGTGCGGGCCAGTACCTCAGCGTCCAGATCCCGCAGCGACCCCGGATGTGGCGGTACCTGTCGGCTGCCATCCCCGCCAACCCGTACGGCCAGCTCGAGTTCCACGTCCGCCGCGTGTCGGGTGGGTGGGTGAGCCCCGCCATCGTGAACGAGACGCAAGTGGGCGACCGCTGGCTGCTCAGCTCCCCGCTGGGCGGTCTCGAGGTCGACCGCGACAGCGGGCAGGACGTCCTGATGATCGGTTCGGGGACCGGCATCGCGCCGCTGCGCGCCCAGGTGATGGAAATGGCGATGCGGTCGAACAATCCGCGGGTCCACATGTTCGTGGGCGGCAAGTATCCGTGCGATCTGTACGACATCGAGACTCTGTGGCACCTGTCGCTGAGCAATCCGTGGCTGACCGTGGTTCCCGTGTCCGAGGAGGACGAGGACCCGTGGTGGCACACGATTCCCGCCCCGGAGGCGCCGCCGGGATTGCATCAACGACTCCAGGGGCAGCTCGGCCGCGTCGTCGCCCGGTTCGGGTCGTGGGCGGACCGGCAGATCCAGATCTCCGGTTCTCCGGCGATGATCAAGACCACCGTGTACGCGTTGCAGCGCGGCGGTACACCGCCCGAACTGATCCGGCACGACCCCCTGATCTAGTCGCGCAGCCCGTCCCTGCCCATCCGCTATCCGGTTCGACCGTCGGGAGAGCATCACGCCATGCAAGCCACGCAGACCACCTGGACCAGCACTGTCGTCGAACATCACCGCCTGCGGCACGACCTCGCCGTGGTCCGCCTCGTCGGTGACTACGTCCCGTTCGCGCCGGGGCAATACGTGGACGTGAGCGTGCCCCAGAACCCGCGGCTGCTGCGCAGACTCTCCCCCGCCCTGCCGCCGTCACTGGACGGCAAGCTTGAATTCCACGTCCGGACGGTGCCCGGTGGCTGGGTCAGCGGTGACATCGTCACGGGGACCTCGCCCGGCGACCAGTGGCAGATTCTCGAACCGCGCGGCACGATGTCCGTCGACGAGGACGGGCCGGATGTCATCATGGTCGCCGGCGGCACCGGCCTGGCCCCGTTCCGGTCGATCCTGCTGGACCTGTCGCGCAAGCCGAATCCGCCGCGGGTGTTCCTGTTCACGGGCGATCGGACTCCGCGCGATCTGTATGCGTCCGACATGCTCTACCTGCTGCTGCAGGATCTGCCGTGGCTCACCGTCATTCCGGTGGTGGAGAACGTCGTGAATCCGGACTGGACCGACGAATGGTACGAGCGCACCAGAGTGGACGTGGGGTTCACCGAGGACGACCTCATCGAGGGCTCGCTACCCGACGTCGTGACGTCCTACGGCGCGTTCACCGAGCACCAGGTGCTGGTGTGCGGTTCGGCGGCGATGGTCCGCGCCACCCTCGACCGTCTCCGGGACACCGGGACCCCCACGGAGAACATTCAGTTCGACCCGTACTGAGCCGTTCGGATCAGTAGGACGGGTCGTGCCGGATGTTCTCCGGCGGAGTGCCCGCCGCGTGCAGCCGGAACTTGGTGGTGTTGATCATCGCCTCGGAGCCGACGAGCTGGATGTCGCGCTCGGCCCACGTCCCGAAGTCGGCGACGACCTGCCCGACCTTGCCGGTCAACCGGCGGTGCATGCCGGGCAACGCGGCGCTGCTCGGGCCGGTGTACCACCACGGGTCCTCGTCCTCCTCGGTGACCGGGACGACGGTCAGCCACGGATTCTGCTCCGCGAGTGCCCACAGGGTGCCCAGGTCGTAGAGGTCGCAGGGGTACCGCCCGGCGAAGAAGACGTGGACGCGGCGGTCCTGGCCGCGCTGCGACATCTGCAGGATTTGCGCGCGGAGCGGCGCGATTCCCGTCCCCGATCCGATCATGAGGATGTCGCGACCGTTGTCGTAGCGGACTCCCAGGTCGCCGAGCGGGGACCCGATCACCCACCGCTCGCCCACGAGTGTCTGGCTGACGATGGCGGGGCTGACCCAGCCGCCCGACACCCGTCGGACATGGAACTCGATGACGCCCTGGTCGTTGGCGGGGTTCGCCGGCGACAGGTACCGCCACATCCGGGGACGCGACGGCACCTGCACGCTCACGTACTGACCGGCGGTGTAGGTCATCGGCTCGTCGAGTTGCAGGCGGACGATCGACACGTCCTTGCGGACCTGGAGGTGCTCGATCACGGTCGCGCCCCACGCCGGCGGGCCGCTTGCGGCGTTGGCCGCATCCATCATGGTGGCGGCGACGACCGAGAGGACGTCGCGCCAGGCCTGCTCGAGTTCGTCGGTCCACGGCTCGGTCGAGGGGAACTGCTCCACTGCGGCGATCAGGGAGTTGCCGACGGCGACGTAGTGCGCGTCCTCGATTCCGTACTTACGGTGGTCGCGGCCGAGCTGGGCGAGGTAGGCGAGGATCTGCCCGGATTCCTCCTCGAGCCGTTCGATCACGTACTGGACGGCGGAGATCAACCGGTCGCGTTGCACGTCCATGGCCGCGGGGAAGAAGTCCCGGGCGTCGGGATACCGCGCGAACAGCAGGGCATAGAAGGACCGCGACAGAGTCTGGGGCCCGTCCGGCACCGCCGCGATAGCCTTGAAACTCGACCGGACCAGCGATATTGCCTGTGAATCCACCGCGCATCCTCGTCACCGACTGAACGCGGCCTCGCCGCGAAGTACTTGGGCAGACTATAGGCGCGGGCGCCACGCCGCAGACCAGGTCCCTTGTTTTCCGCCCTGGTCGTGCTATCCGACCGCTCGGTCTGCACTTTCCCAGTACCGGGAGCGCAGCGCCTTCTTGTCGAGTTTGCCGAGCGGGGTGAGCGGCAGCGTGTCGACGAAGTCGATCGATTTGGGGGCGTGCACCGATCCCTTCGCGGCCCGCACCCGTTCGACGAGTTCGGCGGCGTCGACCGTCTGCCCGGCCCGCAATACCACGCACGCCTTCACGGCCTCGCCCCACTTCTCGTCCGGAACGCCGACCACCGCGACCGAGCCGACGGCCGGATGCGCCGAGATGACGTCCTCGATCTCCCGGGGGAACACGTTGAATCCGCCGGTGACGATCATGTCCTTCTTTCGGTCGACGATCGTCATGAATCCGTCTTTGTCCTTGCGTGCGACGTCGCCTGTGTGCAGCCATCCCCCGCGGAAGGCCTCGGCGGTCTCGGCGGGCTTCTTCCAGTACCCCTTCATGACCAGCGGGCCGCGGACGCAGATCTCACCGAGCTCACCCTGGGGGACCTCGTTCAGGTCGTCGTCGAGCAGGGCGACGTTCAGCCAGGGCACGGGACGCCCGCACGTCGCGAGCCGGCTGGGATCGTCCGCCAGGTGCTCTTCCTTCCGCAGCACCGCGATGGTCATTCCGCATTCGGTCTGGCCGTAGAATTGGAAGAAGATCTGGCCGAACTTCTCGATGCCCTCCTTCAACCGGGCCGGCGACATCGCCGAGGCGCCGTAGAAAAGGGTCTGCAGGCTGGACACGTCCCGCTTCGGCAGGTCGGGGTGATCCATCAGCAGGTAGATCATGGTGGGGACGAGCATCGTGGCCGAGATCTTGTGCTTCTCGATCGCCTCGAGGACGGCACCGGGCTCGAACGCGGGCAACACGATCAGCGCGCCGCCACGCAGCAGGGTCGGGATGAAGAAGGCGGCGCCGGCGTGCGACAGCGGCGTGCAGATGAGGAAACGCGGTTCGTCGGGCCACTGCCACTCGGCCATCTGAATCTGGTTGAGCGTCGCGCCGGACTGGTAGGAGCCGACGACGCCCTTCGGCTTGCCGGTGGTGCCGCCGGTGTAGACCATGCTGCTGTTGTCGTCGGCGGCCACGTCCGCCGCCCGCAGGCGTTGCGGGGTGAAGTTCTCGGCGAGGGCGAGAATGTCGGTACCCACTTCGGACGGCCCCAACGACAACACGTTCTCGATCGACGGCGACTGCGCCACCAGTTCGGCGGCGCGCTCCTCGAAGGCGGTGGGATCGAAGATCAACGTCTGAATCTCGGCGTCCCCAACGATGTACAGATGGTCGTCGAGCGAGCCCATCGGGTTCAGCGCGCTGGCGCGGCATCCGGAGATCATGGTGGCGCCCATGCTGATGAGCACTTCGGGCCTGTTCTTGGACAGCATGGCGGTGCTCGTGCCTTTACCGATTCCGAGTGAAGCCAGTGCCTGCGCAAAGCAACTGATCTGATCGCGCATCTCACCGCCGGTGAGGACGACGTCGCCGAGGTAGAGCGCCGGCTTGTCGGAGTTGCGTTCCAGTGCAGTGATGAGGAGGTCTGCAGCGAAGGCGGGTCGATGCAGATCTGCGAACTCGTCGGTCATCTGTAATCCTTCTACTCCCGCGACGCCGAGGCGCATTGGTCCGGCGGCCTGGATTTCCTGTGTCCTGGGTCACCGACACCCTAACCGGAAACCGGAAAAACTGAAACCTGTTCCACCTGGCTCGCGGGTGGCGACGGCAACTCCGCGCCGGAACACGTCCGATATCGTGAGGTCCATGAGTCCGCAGGACCGAATCGCAGAACGGATCTCGACCGCGGCGCAGAGCGCGCACGTCTTCCTCGCCACGGCGGAATCCCTCACCGGCGGGCAGATCTCATGCATTCTCGGCGCCGCGCCCGCGTCCTCCGACTGGTACCGGGGCAGCGTGGTCGCGTATTCCAGCGAAGTGAAACACCGGGTGCTGAAGGTGCCGGACGGTCCCGTCGTCAGTGAGGCCAGTGCCCGCGCGATGGCAAGTGCGGTCGCGGAACTGCTCGGAGCCGACATCGCCGTCGCAGTGACCGGTGCGGGCGGCCCCGACCCCCAGGACGGGCAACCGCCGGGGACCGTCTGGTTCGGACTCTTCACCCACGGCCGCATCGACACCGAGATGCACCGATTCGACGGTGAACCGCAGGACGTCGTGACCGCAACGACCGACCGTGCCCTGGAACTGCTCGAGCAGGCGCTGACCTCCGCGCCCGGTCGAGTTCCTCCCCCTCTCGCATAGATCTCCGAGAGTCGGGTAATCGTCCGTGCGGGCACCTCTACACCCGAGGAGGATTTCCGTGCCGAAGACCACCGACAGCGGCAAGCCGAAGAAGCGCGAGCTCCCCGGGACGCTGAAGAAGTCGTCCGAGAAGGCGCAGCGCACGTTCGCCAAGGTGTACGACTCCGCAATGGACCAGTACGGGGACGAGGAACGGGCGCATCGCGTCGCGTACGACGCCCTCAAACACAGCTACGAGAAGGTCGGGGACCACTGGGAGGCCAAGGACGAGAAGGGCCCCTCGGACGAGCGCGCGAAGAGCGGCGGCCCGAACGCGTCCGGTGAGACGGCAGAGGGCGTCGACGCCAACGCGAGCAAGGACCACCTCATGCACATCGCGCAGCGACTCGACATACACGGCCGGTCCACCATGACCAAGGACGAACTCGTCGACGCGATCGAGAAGGCGAACCGGAGAGCCCGATGAGAGCCGTGACGTGGCAGGGCAAACGGAAGGTCAGCGTCGACACCGTTCCCGACCCGGTGATCGAACAGAAGACCGACGCTGTCGTCGAGATCACCACCACCAACATCTGCGGCTCCGACCTGCACCTGTACGAACTGCTCGGTGCGTTCATGAACGAGGGCGACATCCTCGGCCACGAACCGATGGGCATCGTCCGCGAGGTGGGGTCCGAGGTGACCGACGTGAAGGTCGGCGACCGGGTGGTCATCCCGTTCCAGATATCCTGCGGCAGCTGCCACATGTGCGATCGGAAGCTGTTCACCCAGTGCGAGATCACCCAGATCCGGGACGAGGGCATGGGCGCGGCGCTGTTCGGCTATTCGAAACTGTACGGGAGCGTTCCCGGCGGCCAGGCCGAGTATCTTCGGGTGCCGCACGTGAAGAACACCCACATCACGGTTCCGGAGGGTCCACCGGATTCGCGCTTCGTGTATCTGTCCGACGTGCTGCCGACGGCATGGCAGGCCGTCGAGTACGCGGAGATACCCGACGGCGGTTCCGTCGTCGTTCTCGGGCTCGGACCGATCGGCGACATGGCGGCACGCATCGCCACGCACAAGGGTTTTCGGGTCATCGGCGTCGATCTCGTGCCCGAGCGGCTCGCCCGAGCGCGGGCGCGGCAGATCGAGACGGTCGACCTGAACGACGCCGAGGGCGAACTCGGCGACGTGATCCGGGAGATGACCGACGGCCGCGGACCCGATTCCGTCATCGACGCCGTCGGCATGGAAGCGCACGGCTCCCCCGGCGCGAAACTCCTGCAGCAGATCACGTCGTACCTGCCCGATGCCATCGCGGCCCCGTTGATGTCGACGGCGGGAATCGACCGGCTGCACGCGCTGTACTCGGCCATCGACATCGTGCGGCGCGGCGGCACCCTCTCGCTCATCGGGGTGTACGGAGGAATGGCGGACCCGATACCGATGCTCACCCTGTTCGACAAGCAGATTCAGCTGCGGATGGGGCAAGCCAACGTGAAGCGGTGGGTGCCGGACATCCTGCCGTTGCTCACCGACGCCGACCCCCTGGGTGTCGACACGTTCGCCACTCACGAACTGCCACTGGACCACGCGCCGCACGCGTACGAGATCTTCCAGAAGAAGGAAGACGGCGCTGTGAAGATTCTCCTGAAGCCGTGATGTCTTCCCTCTGGCTCGATCACGTCGCCGGTCACCGCGGCGCGGTAACGGGGCGATCGTGGGACGAACGCGGACGGTACGACACCGTGGTGGTGGGCGCGGGGGTGACCGGGCTGATCACCGGGTTACTGCTCGCCCGTGCGGGACAGCACGTCGCCGTCGTCGAAGCGCGAACCATCGGGGCCGTCACGACAGGGAACACCACGGGCAAGGTCAGTGTGCTACAAGGTACCCGGCTCGCCGAGATCGGCCGACGCCACGCGTCGCACATCCTGCGCTCGTATGTCGAGGGAAACCTGGAAGGCCAGCAGTGGCTGCTCCGGTACTGCCACGACCGCGAGATTCCCGTCGGCACGGCACCGGATTTCACGTTCGCGCAGACCGAGTCCGGCGTCGACGCGGTGCGCGCCCAGTACACGGCCGCGCGATCGGCGGGCCTGCCCGTGCGACTCGTGCCCGAACTCGAGATACCGGTGCCCCACGTCGACGCCGTCACACTCGACGACCAGGCGTTCCTGGACCCGATGCCCGTTCTCCATGCGGTGGCCCGCGACCTGATCACACACGGCGGCGACGTGTTCGAGCACCGTCGTGTGACGTCGGTCCGGACGCTGGTGCGATTCCACGTCCTGTCGACGCCGGACGGCGACATCGAAGCCCGCCGCGTGGTTCTCGCGACGGGAACTCCGATCCTCGACCGCGGAGGATTCTTCGCCCGGCTGAAGGCGGAACGATCGTATGCGGCGGCGTTCCGGGTGCCGGGCGGTGCACCCGGGGGCATGTACCTGACCGCCGATCAGCCCACCCGGTCGCTGCGCCCAGCCGAGGCCGGTCGTGTTCTGGTCGTCGGCGGCAACGGTCACGACGTCGGGCGAAGCACGTCGCCGCAGGCAGCGGTCGACGATCTACTGGCCTGGACCGGCCGTCACTTTCCCGGGGCGACGCCGACCCACCGCTGGTCGGCGCAGGACTACTCCTCGCTGAACGCGCTCCCCTACGTCGGCCCACTGGTTCCCGGCAGTGACGGCATTCTCGTCGCCACGGGCTACGGCAAGTGGGGTCTCTCGAACGGCGTCGCCGCCGGTCTCGTGCTCGCCGGACGCATTCTGGGTGGCCACATGCGGTGGGGTGAGGCATTCCAGAGCTATTCGCCGACGCAGCTTTTCGACCTTCCGGCGGCGGTGAAGGCGAACGGCGAGGTGGCGGTGGAGATGGTCGCGGGCTGGGGTGACGCGCTCGTGGGGCGGCAACGCGGGCAGGGCCGGGCACGCATCGTGCGAGAGGGACTGCTGCCCGTCGGCGAATACACCTCGGACGGTCACACCGAGCGTGTCTGCGCCGTCTGCCCGCACCTCGGTGGCGTGCTCCGCTGGAACGATGCGGAGGCTTCGTGGGACTGCCCGCTGCACGGGTCCCGATTCACTGCCGGCGGAACACTTCTCGAGGGCCCCGCAACCACCGATCTCCGACGACTCTGATTCCCACCCGATTGGCTTCGGGCCGACCGGGTACCCGTCGCTTGTGTTCACCAGAGGAAGGAAGTGCCCATGACATCGGCAGACACACTGCGCGGCCGGAAGGTCGCGATCCTGGCCACCGACGGGGTCGAGGAAGTCGAACTCGTCGAGCCACGAAAGGCCGTGGAGGACGCCGGCGCGGAGGTTCGGCTGATCTCGTTGTCCCCCGGCAAGATCCAGGCCATGAACGCGGACGTGAACGCGGCAGGCACCTACGCCGTCGACGCCGTGGTCGGCGACGTGTCGGTCGCCGACTTCGACGCACTGATCCTGCCCGGCGGCACCACGAACCCCGACCACCTTCGGATGGACGAGTCGGCCGTCGCCTTCGTCCGCGACTTCGTCGCTTCGGGCAAACCGGTGGGCGTGATCTGCCACGGACCGTGGACGTTGGTCGAGGCCGACGTCGTCCGCGGCCGCACTCTCACGTCGTATCCGAGCGTGCGCACCGACATCCGCAACGCCGGCGGAACCGTGGTCGACGAGGAAGTGGTGGTCGACAACGGATTGGTGTCGAGCCGCAACCCCGACGACCTGCCCGCGTTCTGCGCGAAGATCGTCGAGGAATTCGCCGAGGGCCGTCACCCGCAGTGACTAGTCCATCGGCGAGTGTGGTCGGGTCGGGTCCGTTGCGGGCGTCGACCCGACCCGCGCCGTGAAGAATCCGAGCGCGACCATTCCGGCGCCGAGTGCGAAGTGCAGCCAATTGTCGGCCGTGTTGACCGGCACGAAGTTCGCCGCACTGGCCTGGTCGATCACCAGTCCGTAGATCCACAGAACGAGATAGACCACACCGCCGACGATCAGGTACAGGCGCGCAGTCTGTACGGTCCGGGCGAATGCGATGCCGGCGACGCCGAAAATCAGGTGAACGAGGTTGTGCAGCACCGAAACCTGGAATATTCCCAGCAGTTTCGCACCCGAATGGTGCCCGGCGCCGCCGAGCAGATCGTAGTCGGTCGTGATGCCGGGAACGAAGCCCAGGATCCCGACCAGGAGGAATACCGCACCCACGACGAGCGCGGCGATCTGAACCGGCGACTTCGTCCGGGATGACTCGCGCGTACCCATTGCTCTGCCCTTCCTTCGCGATCGACTGGTCCCCGATTACCCGTCAGCGAACACGTCAACCGCCCAGCGCCGTCAGCGGGAGTCCGGCACCGTCACCACCACGCGGGTGCCCGATCCGGGTGAGGACGTGACGTCGAAGGTGCCGCCGAGGTTTTCGACCCGCACGATGTGCGACGCCAGCCCGATGTGCCCCTGCGCCACCCGTTCCGGGACGACGGCCGGATCGAAACCGGCGCCGTCGTCGGCGACCGTCAGCGTGGTCCGCCCGTCGGCGCGGGTGAGTGCGAATTCGATCGTCGTGGCACGGGCGTGTCTGGTCACGTTGGTGAGCAGTTCCCGCGCCACCCGGTAGAGCAGCTCCTGGCAGTCGGGGTGACCGACGTCGTCGAGGCTCACCGACATCTCGAACCCCCGCCGGGCGTAGAGATCGGTGAGCTCGAGCAGCGCCGCGGTGAGGCCCAGCTGCGCGAGGACCTGCGGATGCAGTGTGGTGACCGTGGACCGCAGTTGCGCCGCGGTCTCGCGGAGGGCGGACTCGGCGGCGACGAGCATGTCGTCCGGGTTTCGCTCCAGGGCCTCCTCCACGTCCAGCCGGGCGGCCAGGACATTCTGCAGGGGCCCGTCGTGAAGGTCTTCGGCCAGTTGCCGTCGCTCGCGTTCCTCGGCGCCCATCGATTCGGCGATCAGCTGCCTGCGCACATCCATCAGCGAGATCACCGTCGCAGAGCGCCGGACCAGCACGTACGACAACGCCGTCGTCGCGGCCGCGAGCCACAACAGAAACCCGAAGTAGAGGTACACCTCGTCGGGGAAACCGACTGCGTCGTCGCGCTTGGAGTAGATGATCCACACCACCTGGTACCCGACGGCGGTACAAACCCCGACGATCGCCGTCAGACGCGGCCGGTACTGGAACGCCACCGAGATCGGCAGCAGGAAGAACACCGGCAGCAGCACCGACGTCGCGCCGCCCGAGGCGATACACAACGCCACCACCGCGGTGACGTCCGCCGCGGTGGACACCCAGCCCGCCCACGGTCCGACGTCCCGCACCAGAACGAAGATCAGCCAGCCGAGCGCCAGAGCCGCATACCCGATCAGCAGCCCGGCGAAGACGTCGGGTTTCCAGTGCACCACGCGGATCACCGGCCCGAGCAGCGCCATCAGCCCGATCAGCGGTAACCGGAGAATGGCGGTCACCCGGACGGCCTCGGTGCTGTAGCGACGGACTACGCGACTCTGGGACGGAAGCGGCACGTCACTCCAGCAAGCCGCGTCGCATCGCCTCGGCCACCGCGGCCGCGCGGTCGCTCACCCCGAGCTTCTCGTAGAGGCGCTGGACATGGGTCTTGACCGTCGACGGTGCCAGATACAGCTCACCGGCGATCGTGGGAATGCTCTGGCCGCGCGCAATGAGCGCCAGCACTTCCTTCTCCCGGCCGCTCAGCGCCGGCCCGACCGGTTCACTGCGACGACGCACCTCGCCGGCCAGTCCGACGGCGAGGGAGGCGGGGAGGACGTCGCGGCCCTGAGCGCAGTCCAGGACGGCTTTCACGATCTCCGCCCGAGTGGACTCCTTGGGCAGGAACCCCGCCGCCCCCTCCTGCAACGCGTGGTAGACGATCGCGGACTCGTCGTGCGCCGACAGCAGCAACACCCGCGTGGCGAGTTCGGCTCGCCGGACGGCCGCCGCCACCTGGGAACCGTCCAGCTCCGGCATCCGATAGTCGAGCAGTGCGACGTCGGGGGCGAGTTCGCGGATCAGGGCGAGCGCCGCCGCACCGTCGTCCGCCTCGCCGACCACCTCGATGTCGCCACTCGCCAGGAGCGCACGGACGACACCGTCCCGAAAGATCGGGTGGTCGTCGCCCACCACCACACGCACGGCGCTCACGGCGCGGCCCGATGCGAAGCGACTCCGGCGAAGTCCATTGCTCACTTTCTCACGAGAGCAGGCCCGCGCGGAGCACTTCGCGGCGCCGGTGTCCCCCGATCGGTGGACACCGAATTCATCCCGCCCTCGGTCCTGTCGGTGGACAGACGACGGCGCACATTCGCGACATAGTTGGTGCACACCGGAAAACGGGGAGATCGGAAACCGAAACCCCCACGGCCCCAGACGTTCCCCCCGAAGTGTCACAACTCAGGAGAAGCCATCATGCGCACCCTCGCCCGCCGCCGCGTCGCACTCTTCATCGCACTGCCCGCCACCGCAGTGGCCGTCACCGGATTCGCCATCGCCGCAGCCGGTGTTGCCACCGCGGGCACGATGTCGACATCGGGACCCACGATCGCGATGACGATCAGCAACGACACCGACCTGCCGATGGTCCTCGCGGGCTCGTCGAACCCCTACGGGCAGTGGATTCAGGCGCCGTCGGACTACCTCGCCCCGCACAGCAGCCAGATCGTGAAGGCATTCTCCACCGATCCGAACGGCGTCGAGGTGGACGCCACCTACTCGCTCCCCGGTGGTGCCCAGGCCGTGTTCCGCGCCGACAACTACAGCAACACCACCGACGTGGACGGCACCCGCGTCGACGCCGACTACGGCCACGCCTACGGTATCAGCAGCTGGATCGACTCGGGCTACCCGAACATGAACGCCGGCTACCACCTGTACGGACACCCCTGACAGACGATCCCGACCATCCACCGAACACTCGAAGAAAGCCGGAGAACATGATCATGCACGTCACCGAGACCCCCACCCCCACCGTCTCCCGCACGATGTGGACCACCGAGGAGATCAAGGCACGTCTCGAGGAGATGAACATTCCGCGATCACGCACCCGCCGCGGGCCCCGCTGGGGCAACCGCGACCGATGAGCCGGGGGTTGGGGCCCGATGTCGCACTGGTTCACTCCGACAGGACCAGTGCGACATCGGTTCGGTTCACCCGAGAGATCGCCGGGTCAGCGCTGGTGTCGCGGCTTCCACACGACGAGCGCATTGCTCCGCGGGATCGGCACCAGGTCGCGCCGGTAGCCGGCGTGAATCTTGGCGATCTCCTCGGCCAGCTCGCGAACCCGGTGCTGTAGAGCCTCCACCTGGTTGGTGAGTTCGATGATCCGCTTGATCCCGGCGAGGTTGACGCCCTCGTCCTGCGAGAGGCGCTGCACCTCACGGAGCAGCGCCACATCCCGCGGCGAGTACCGTCGCCCGCCACCGGACGTGCGGTGCGGGGTGACGAGACCGAGCCGGTCGTAGTTGCGCAACGTCTGGGCGTGCATGCCGGCGAGTTCCGCGGCCACCGAGATCACGAAGATCTGGGCGTCCGGATCAACGGCGGTCTCGCGTGGATCCTGGGTCGTATCGCTCATCAGGCACCTGCCCACCCGGCCCTGGGATCGAATCCGCTGGCCTTCTCTGCTTCCAGATAGGTCTTCAGTGCTTCGGTGGCGGGGTCGTCGAGCTTCTGCGGAACGGCGACCTTGACCGTGACCAGCAGGTCACCGGCGCCACCCGCGCGCTTGGGAACGCCTCGGCCGCGTACCCGCAGAACCCGGCCGTCGGCTGTGCCCGCCGGAATCTTCACACCGACGCGCCCCTCCAACGTGGGGACGGAGACCGTGGTTCCGAGCACGAGCTCACCGTAGCTGACGGGGACGACGAGGGTGAGGTCGTCGCCGTTGCGGCCGAACACCTTGTCGGGACGCACCCGGACCGTGACGAACAGGTCGCCGGACGGCGCGCCGCGCAGGCCCGCCTCCCCCTGGCCTGCCAGCCGGATCTTCTGTCCGTCGCTGACACCTGCGGGAACGCGGACGGTGATGGTGCGGGTCCGGTTGGTGACGCCGTTGCCGTGGCACACCTCGCACGGCGAGTCGATGATCGAGCCGGTACCGCGGCAGTCGTCGCACGGCTCACTGAACCCGAACGCGCCCTGGTTTCGGCTGACGATTCCGGTCCCGTTGCAGCGCGGGCAGACTCGCGGGCTGGTTCCCGGCTTGGCACCGCTGCCGTGGCAGGTGGTGCACGGCGACGGACTGGTCAGCCGCAGCGGAACGGTGACGCCCAGCGTGGCTTCACGGAATTCGAGGGTCGTCTCCGTCTCGACGTCGCTGCCACGACGGGGACGGTTGGTCGTGCGGGTCGCGCCGCCACCACCGGCGCCGCGATTGAACAGGCCACCGAAGATGTCGCCGAGGCCGCCGTCACCGGCCGCCGCGCCGCCGCCACCGAACAGGTCGTTGATGTCGAATCCGCCCTGGCCGAAACCGCCGGCTCCGGGGTTGAATCCGCCGCCGCCCTGACCGAAACCGCCGCTCGCGAACAGTCGCCGGGCCTCGTCGTATTCCTTGCGCTTGGCAGGGTCCGAGAGCACGGCGTGTGCTTCGCTGACGGACTTGAAACGCTCCTCGGCCTTCGTGTCGCCGGGGTTCGCGTCGGGGTGAAGGTCGCGGGCGAGTTTGCGGTACGCCTTCTTGATCTCGTCCGCGGATGCGTGGGACGAGACGCCCAGCTCCTTGTAGAAGTCCTTTTCGATCCACTCCCGTTGGCTCACTGGGCGTCTCCTCCTCTCGCTCTTACTCTTGTTCCGACTCGGCGGGCTTCGCCGCCTCGTCGGAGGTGTTCGCGCCGGCATCGCCGGCGCGATCGATCACAGCTACCATCGCATGCCGCAGGACGCGATCACCGAATTTGTAGCCCTTTCGCATCACCGTGCCGAGAACGGGGTCGTGACCCTCGCCCTCGTGCTGCACTGCCTCGTGCAGCGCCGGATCGAATGCGTCGCCCTCGGCACCGAACTCGCTCAGCCCGAGCGAGGTGAGGGTGCCGGTGAGCTTGTCTGCCACACCCTTCAGCGGCCCCGAGTCGAGGTCGCCGTGGCTGCGTGCACGGTCGAGGTCGTCCAGCACCGCGATGAGTTCACCGACGACGGACGCCTTGGCGTTCGCGATGTCGGCCTGCTTGTCGCGCTGGACGCGGCGGCGGTAATTGGCGTATTCCGCCTGCAGTCGCTGCAGGTCAGCGGTGCGCTCCGCCAACTCGTCCGTCTCCGGAGCTGCCGTGTCCGGCAGGTCCCCTTCGTCCACCGAGCCGGGCTGCGGGGCGGCAGCGGTGCCCGCGAGGGGCTCCACTACCGGCTCCGCGTCCCGTGTCCGACCGGTCTCGGGGTCGATCTTCCGCTTGTCCACGAAAGTGACCGGTTCCTGCTCGGTGTTGTCGGACGTCACTTCTTCTCCGAGTCGGACGGCTCGTCCACGACCTCGGCGTCGACGACGTCGTCGGCACCACTCGCGCCGGAACCGTCGGTGTTGGCGGCTTCCTCGGCGGCACTGGCCTCGTAGATCGCCTGGCCGAGGGCCTGCGACTCGGTGGCCAGCTTCTCGACCGCGGTCTTGACGGCCGCGATGTCGGTGCCTGCGAGAGCGTCGTTGGCTTCCTTGATGGCAGCCTCGACCTTCTCCTTGACGTCGGCGGGCACCTTGTCCTCGTTGTCCTTGATGAACTTCTCGGTCTGGTGCACGAGCGACTCGGCCTGGTTGCGCACCTCGGCCTCCTCGCGGCGGGCCTTGTCTTCCTCGGCGTGAGCCTCGGCGTCCTTGACCATCCGCTCGATCTCTTCCTTGGACAGACCGGAGCCGTCCTGGATCTTGATCGTGTTCTCCTTGCCGGTGCCCTTGTCCTTGGCGGTCACGTGCACGATGCCGTTGGCGTCGATGTCGAAGGTGACCTCGATCTGCGGCACGCCACGCGGGGCGGGCGGCAGGTCGGCCAGCTCGAACGAGCCGAGCAGCTTGTTGTGCGAGGCGATTTCGCGCTCACCCTGGAACACCTGGATCTGCACCGAGGGCTGGTTGTCGTCAGCGGTGGTGAAGGTCTCGGAACGCTTGGTCGGGATGGTGGTGTTGCGCTCGATGAGCTTGGTCATCACGCCACCCTTGGTCTCGATGCCGAGGGACAGCGGGGTGACGTCGAGGAGCAGCACGTCCTTGACCTCGCCCTTGAGGACGCCGGCCTGCAGGGCGGCGCCGACGGCGACGACCTCGTCCGGGTTGACGCCCTTGTTGGGCTCACGGCCACCGGTCAGCTCGCGCACCAGATCGGAGACGGCGGGCATACGGGTGGAACCACCGACGAGCACGACGTGGTCGATGTCCTTGACGGCGATGCCGCTGTCCTTGATCACGGCCTGGAACGGCGCGCGGGTGCGGTCGAGGAGATCGGACGTGATCTTCTGGAACTCGCTGCGAGACAGCTGCTCGTCGAGGAACAGCGGGTTCTTGTCCGCGTCGACGGTGATGTAGGGCAGGTTGATCGACGTGCTCTGCGAGGAGCTCAGTTCGATCTTGGCCTTCTCGGCGGCCTCGCGGAGACGCTGCAGAGCCATCTTGTCCTTGGTCAGATCGATGCCGTTCTGAGCCTTGAACTTGTCGACGAGCCACGTGACGATGCGCTCGTCCCAGTCGTCACCACCGAGGTGGTTGTCGCCGGACGTGGCGCGAACCTCGACGACGCCGTCGCCGATTTCGAGCAGCGAGACGTCGAAGGTGCCGCCACCGAGGTCGAAGACCAGGATGGTCTGTTCCTTGTCGCCCTTGTCCAGGCCGTAGGCCAGTGCGGCCGCGGTGGGCTCGTTGACGATGCGCAGGACGTTGAGACCGGCGATCTGGCCGGCTTCCTTCGTGGCCTGACGCTGGGCGTCCTCGAAGTACGCGGGGACGGTGATCACGGCGTCGGTGATGTCCTCACCCAGGTACGCCTCGGCGTCGCGCTTCAGCTTCATGAGCGTGCGCGCGCTGATCTCCTGGGGCGTGTACTTCTTGCCGTCGATCTCCACGTTCCAGTCGGTGCCGATGTGGCGCTTGACGGAGCGGATGGTGCGATCGACGTTGGTGACGGCCTGGTTCTTGGCGGGCTGGCCGACCAGCACCTCACCGTTCTTGGCGAAGGCGACGATCGACGGGGTGGTGCGTGAACCTTCGGCGTTGGCGACCACTACGGGCTCGCCGCCTTCCAGCACAGACACGACCGAGTTCGTTGTACCGAGGTCGATACCGACGGCACGAGCCATAGTGTTCCTCACTTTCGTTTTGCAGTCCTGTGGGCAGGTTTTCATTACTGAACTGCGATGTTGGCGCTTAGTGAGCGCCCTCCGCTCAAGTTTGCACTCCGACACCGTCGGGAGTCAATTCGAACTTGAGTCTTGCACGCTCATGTTGTCGTAAGGCTCAACGGAGGGGTGCGGAGATTTGTTCCCGGATGCCCACATTTTGTTCGGGCGCCGTGTTTCGGCGGCGTGCTTCGGGGCCGCCGACACGGACCCGCGCGTCGGCCCGCCACGGTACGGCAGGTCGATAGGATCGCAGCGTGACGACACCCGAACAGCCGCGACGCCGGCCGGAACCGCCGCGACCCGTACCGCCGCGTCCGGAGTTCGCGGTCACCCCGCTGCGCGCCACCCCCACCGATGCCACCCCGAAGGCGGTCGCGGTGTCACTGTCCGCCTGGGTGGGATCGTTCGTCGTTCTCGCCGGAATCGCCGGGGCCATCGCGCTCGACCTCGGCGCGGTCCGCGACGCCCTCGAGGCCTCGGTCGCCGCGGACAATCCCGGGGACTCCGCGACGGACATCACCGACACGGTGAACCTGACGCTGATCGGCAGCGGCGCCATCGCCGTCGTCCTGATCCTCCTCGGACTGCTGGGGATACAACTTCTGCGCGCCCGGAAACCGGCGGGCCAGATCACCCTCGCCGTCGTCGGCGTCCTCAGCGCCGCCGGCGGGGTGGGCCTGTGGACCCTGCTGTCCGACGCCGGTGACGCGACCGCCGGTGTGCTGCAATGGGCGCCGCTCGCCTACAGCGCCCTCGTCGCGGTGGGAGTGCTCGCCCTGTTCGCCCCCGGTGTGTCTCCGTGGCTGCGCCGGAACCGCTGACCGGACTCACACCTGGCACGGATCGGTGCTGCCGTGGAACTCCGGGTCGGGGTCGTATTCTCGGTTGGACGTGCCCGAATACTCGGGATCGGGGTCGTACTCGTCGTTGGTCGTCCCCGTGAAGTCGGGGTCCGGGTCGTACTCGTCGTTGGTCGTGCCCTCGTAGGAGGAGTTGCAGGCCGGGTGGGCGGCAGCGGTCTGGGTCACGGACGCGGCGCCGAACACGAGAGCCACGGCTGCCAGTGCGGTCATCGTCGTGCGGATCATGATGATTCCTTTCATCGGTGGGCTGATCATCGGTGGGCTGGGCGGACCCAGAAGAGAGAACCGAGCGGGGTCACCCGTGTGCGGGCTGGTGGGGCATCGCGGGTTCGCCCGCGCCGATCCGGCTCGACCCGGCGACATCGGCGTGACGCGTCACCGTGGGGGTACCCAATTCGGGGCGCGCGACACCCGGCGCGAGCGGCGGAATCGTCAGGGCTCGCCGGAATTCCATCTGCCCGCCGGTGTCGCTCTCGGCGGCGGTCGAGGCGTACGCGAACGTGCCGACTCCCACCGTGACGGCGACGAGGACGGGCGACACCATGCCCCCGAGAACGCGAAGCCATACGCGTCGGCGGGAGGGCCGGGGTGCCGGTCCCGGAGAGTCGAAGTTCATACCGAGAATCCTTCGCGGCGCGCGCTTTCCACACATCCAGGAAGGCACCCAACTTGGACCCCGAGAAAAACCCTGAGAAGGCCTTCCTAATGAGGACCGTTTCTGACCTCAATCGCTTCTACTCTTCTTCTCATGACCACTTCGCAGAAGTCCCCCGCCACCGGTGAGCGCGCCGACCTCCTCCAGATCCTGCAGGAGCAGCGAGCCACCCTGTTGATCACCGTCCGCGGCATCGACGACGAACAGGCACGGCAGCGCTCGACCGTCAGCGACCTGACGCTCGGCGGACTGATCAAGCACGTGTCCCACACGGAAAAGCACTGGGTCGAAACCATTCTCGAACCCGACGAGAACGCCGAGTTCGACATGGAGTGGGCGATGGAGAAGTACTACATGCGCGACGACGAAACCCTCGAGGGACTGCTCGCCGAGTACGCCGAGGTGGCCCGCGCGACGGAGGCCGCCGTGGCCGGCCTCGACGACCTGGACGTGCTCGTCCCACTGCCCACCGCACCCTGGGCACCCGAGCGGCAGTGGTGGACGATCCGCCGCACCCTGCTCCACATCATCCGGGAGACCGGCCACCATTCCGGTCACGCCGACATCATCCGGGAATCCCTCGACGGCGGAAACACCACCATGCAGATGGGCGCCGACGCGGGCATGGAGTTCTGACCCGCCCGGCGGTACAGACGAAAACACCTCACCGGGTTCGGGTTCCGGTGAGGTGTTCTCTTCATGTGGCGTTTTCGAGTGTTGACTTACCTCCTGCGGTTCAACTTTTGCCGACTGGTGAAGACCATGGTGCCGCGCTGCGGGGGCACCGGCTACCTACCCCAGGGTGAATGTTGCCCACCTGGTGCTGCGGCTACGCCTCCGCGGTGACCGAGAGCACGACCACGTCGTCGGGGAAGGACGCGGGTGTCTGCAGACCCACGACCGCGAGGGCCCGGCCCGTCATCGAGACGCCGAGTACCTCGCTCCCCGCGGACAGTCCGTCGGCTCGTCCACCCGGTGGCTGTACGTCGAACCACGCGGGCGGTTTCAGGCCCTCGTCCGGTGCACCGGCGAAGACGGGACGCACCCGATAACGCCGGTCGGGGTCGAGCCCGGGCAGCGTGAACCTGCCCCGCGGTGACACCTCGGAGCGCCCCACGTACGCGAGGAAGAACAGCGCCTCCGCCCGGTCCGCTGCGACCGCACCGTAGACGAGCAGGGTCGGGTCGATCTCGTCGGCCCGCACCATCGTCCCGGTGTGCAGGAGTTCCCGGTGCCGCTTGTACAGGTCGATCCACACCGCGAGCTGTGCGTTCTCGTCGTCGGTGGCGGTCGCGAGATCCCACTCGATCCCGAGGTGCCCGTACAGCGCCGTCCCCGCCCGGAACGACAGGCGGTGGTACCGGCCCGTCGTATGGGAGATTCCGGACGCGATGTGCGAGCCCAGCAGTTCGGGGGGAAGCAGCTGCATCGTCCACCGGTTCATCTGCTGACGCTCGAGCGGATCGATGCAGTCCGAGACCCAGACGCGGTCGGTGCGCTCGAGGATGCCGAGGTCCACCCGCGCTCCGCCCGACGAGCAGGATTCGATCTCCAGTCCGGGGAAGCGGCGCTTCAGTTCGTCCATCAGCCGGTACGTCGCAAGGGTCTGGTCGTGGACGCCGGCGCGGCCGTGCGGTGCGGTACCGGCGTCGATCAGGTCGCGGTTGTGGTCCCACTTGATGTAGGCGATGTCGTACTCGGCGAGAATCGCGGACATCCGCTCGAGGATGTGGTCGTACGCCTCGGGGATCCCCAGATTGAGCACCTGCTGGTTCCGCGACGGCACGGGCGTGCGCCCGCCGGTCGCCATGACCCACTCGGGATGCTCCCGGGCGAGGTCGGAATCGAGGTTGATCATCTCCGGTTCGAACCACAGGCCGAACTCCATGCCGAGGGAACGCACGTGATCGACGAGCGGATGCAGGCCGTTCGGCCACACCGTTTCGTCGACGTGCCAGTCCCCGAGGCCCGCCAGATCGTTGCGCCGGTACCTGAACCAGCCGTCGTCGAGCACGTAACGCTCGACGCCGAGCTTCGCCGCGCGATCCGCCAGGTCCGTCAACCGGGCCAGGTCGTGGTCGAAGTAGACGGCCTCCCACACGTTGATCGTGACCGGGCGCGCGCGCCGCGGGTGCGTGGGGCGGGACCGGAGGTAGTCGTGGAAGCGATGCGCCTGGTCGTCGAGGCCGTCGCCGTAGGCGCCGTAGACCCAGGGCGTTTCGTAGCTCTCGCCGTCCGCGAGCCGTACCTCGCCCGGCAGGAGTAGTTCTCCGCCGCCGACCACCTGGAAACCGGTGAAGAGACGCTCGGCGTAGTGCCGGTGGTTGCCGCTGAACGCGACGTGGGTGCCCCACACTTCGCCGCGGCCGAACCCGAATCCGGGCACGCCGACGGAGAGCACCGTCGCGGCGTCCGGGCCGGTGCGTCCCTTCCGTCCTTCGCGTTCGTGGATGCCGACGGTCAGTTCACGGCGCTGCGGGATCCGTTCCTTCCCCCACCGGCCCGCGAAGTCGAGGATCTCGCGGGCCTGCGGTGGGACCGGGAACGCGAGCTGGAGGTCGTCGAGGACGTAGAAGGAGTCGCCCTCGTTCGTGACCTCGGCGCGCGTCCTCAGGAGGCCGCTCGGCAGCAGTTCGATGTCGAGGACCAGACCGAGATCGGCGGCCGTGTCGTGCGCGGCGACCCGGACCGCGCCGGCACCGACCGCGACGAGTCCCGATCGGTGCTCGGCTCCGTCGACCGTGAGCGTGGTGGTCGTGAACAGCGGCGACCAGTCCGCGCCGTCCCGGTGCCCCGCGATCCCGGGCTTCCCCACCCACCCGGTGTGGTGTTCGGGGAGTATCGACAGCCGCACCGGGAGATCGACTACGTTGCCCGCCGGGGGCTCGATGTTCGCCTGCGCCAGGGCTTCGACGTCGGCGAGGGCGAGGTCGCCGAGCGCCGCACCCCAGTGCACGATCGCCGGCAACCGTCCCCCGGTGAGGTCGAGCACGACGGACACGCCGCCTGCGGTGAGGTGGACGTACCCGTGCGGTGGAGTTGCACTCACTTGTTGGCTCCCATCGTCAGTCCGGAAACGAAATGCCGCTGCAGCGCCACGAATACGAGCACCGTCGGCAATGCGACGAGCACCGATCCGGCGGCGAGCAGGTTGGTGTCGGTGAAGAAGCTGCCCTGCAGATTCTGCAGCGCGGTGGTGACCGGCAGCTTGTCGCCGCTGACCATCAGCGCCAGTGCCCAGAAGAAGTCGTTGTAAATCCAGGTGATCATGAGCGTCGCGAGCGCGGCCAGGGCCGGACGGCACAGTGGGAGCACCACCTGCCAGTACTGGCGGAACAGCCCGGCGCCGTCCACCGTCGCCGCCTCGAGCAGTTCCGGCGGGACCGTCTTCATGTAGTTGCTCAGCACGAACACGCAGAACCCGGTCTGGAACGCGACGTGCACCAGGATCAGTCCCCAGTAGCTGTCGTAGAGCGAGCCCGACGAACTCATCCAGTACGGCAACGGAATCGCGTTGTACAGCCGGAACAACGGGGTCAGCAGCGTCTGCTGCGGCAGCAGATTGCCCGCGATGAACACCGCCAGCATGATCACGTTGAACTTCCACGGGAACCGGGCGAGCACGAACGCCGCCATCGACCCGATGAACAGGATCAGCAGCACCGCCGGGATGGTGATGAGCATCGAGTTGAGGAAGTAGTGCGGGATTCCGCCGATCTCCCACGACTCGGTGTAATTGCTGAGCGTGAAACCGCCGACCGACAGGTAGCCGTGGGTGAGGACGTAGTCGTAGTCGCGGAACGAGTTGTAGAGCGCCCACAGCAGCGGGAAGATCCACAGCAACGCCAGCGCCGTGAGAAGGAGATATATCGCCGCGTGCGCGGTACTCAGCCGGCGCCGGTTGGCCACCGCGGCCTTGTTGCGGGGCCCGGGCCGGTCGACGGGCGCACTGTGGTCGGCGAGGGGTGTCGTCATGGTCATCAGTCGTCGCTCCGCATCACGATCCAGAGATAGAGGGCAATGAACACCAGCGAGATCACGAGCATGATCGTCGCCAGGGCCGAACCGAATCCGACCCGGCCCGCTTCGCCCACGACGTTGGCGGTGACGAGGGCGGAGATGAGTTCGAGTCCGTTGCGGCCCTTGTTGATCACCCACACGAGGTCGAAGGCGCGCAGGGCCTCGATGACGGTGATGACGATGATCAGCAGGTTGGTCGGCTTCATCAGGGGGAACACGATCCGGAAGAACGTGCGGATCGGGCCGGCGCCGTCCATGAGGGCCGCTTCGCGCACCGACGGGTCGATGGCCTTGAGACCGGCCAAGTACAGCAACATGATGTAGCCGGTGTGCCGCCAGCTCGCGGCGACCATGACGGCCCAGATGTTGACGTCGGGGTTGCCGAGCCAGTCGACGTCCGTACCCAGGATGGTGTTGAGTACGCCGCCGTCGGTGGCGTAGATCAGCTGCCACACGAATCCGACCAGTGCCATCGACAACACCACGGGGATGTAGAAGATGCTCTGGTACAGCCGGCTTCCCTTCAGGCCCCGGTCGAGCAGGACGGCGAGGAAGATGCCGAGGATCGTCGGGAAGACGAACAGGAACGCCAGCCAGAGGACGTTGTTGTGGAGGGCCTGCTGGAACGGGGGGTACGCCTGGACGGCGTCGACGTAGTTCTGCGCGCCGATCCACTCGATGGTGGACGTGCCGCCGATGCCGTCCCAGCGTGCGAACGACAGGATCACCGTGAACACGGTGGGAATCCACACCAGCCCGATCACGATCGCGGCGGGCAGCCCGAGCATGACGGCGATGGTCCACCGGTCACCCCGGCTGCGCCGGACCTTCGGCGCCGGGATCCTGGGTTCGGTTCCGGCTTGGGGAGGAACTGTGCTGGTCATGAATTCACCTGACCTGTCGGGACCGTGATGGTGGTCGTTGTCTTCTCGTGTGCTCTCATTGCCCGAACACCGCCGCCTTCTGACGCTCGATGCTGCGGACCAGGCCGTCGACGTCGTTCGGGTTGCCCAGGAACTGCTGCATCGCCGGAATCATCACGACGGACGCGAAGTCGGGGCGGGTGTCCCGGTCGAGGAACTGGGTGATGGACCCCGCACCCTGGACGAGGGCGGCCGACTTCTGCACGAGCGGAGGGAAACTCGACAGATCGGCGTCACGGTGCGCGGGTATCGCCTGAGGGTCCTGCTTCGCGTACGCGACCGCGGCGTCGGCGCTGGTGAGGAAGGAGAGGAACTGCTGCGCGCCACCGAGGTTGCGCGGGTCCTTGCGCATCATGAATCCGTCCATGGGCGCCTCCACCGCCGAAGTGCCGACGGCGGAGTCGAGTTCGGGGAACGCGAAGAAGTCCAGATCCTCGCGGTCTGGCCCCGCGGGGAAGCTCTGTGCGACGAACATGCCGGCCACCAGCATGCCGACCTCCTTGTTGAGGAGTGCCTGCTGCGCCTCGGACATCTTGCGGCCCAGCGGTTGCGGCTGGTGGAACGGCAGGATCTCGCGCCACGTGTCGAACACCGACCGGACGCGGTTGTCGGTCCAGCTCACGTCGCCCGCGAGGAGGGAGCGGTGGAAGTCGACACCGTTGAGGCGCAGGTCGAGGTAGTCGAACGTGCCGAACGGCGGCCAGCCGTCGCGGACGCCGAATCCGATCGGGGTGAGTCCGTCGGCCTGCATGCGCTTGGACAGGGTCACCCATTCGTCGAACGTCTTCGGCGGCGCGTAGCCGCGCTGCTGCCAGAGGCTGGGACGGTAGAACACGGCCCACGGGTAGTAGAAGAACGGGATCAGGTACTGCCGGCCGTCGGTTCCGGTGGACGCCTCGCGGAAACTGTTGCTGAAGCCGCTGCCGTGCGCTTGCCACACCGAGCTGACGTCGTCGACGAGTCCCTTGTCGGCGAAGTACTTCATGCGGTACCCCGACATCCAGGTGAAGACGTCGTCCGGCGTTCCCTGCAGGTAGTTGTTGACGTTCTCCTGGAACGAGGTGGAGTCGACGGAGTTGATCCGCACGGCGCCGCCGGTTTGCTGCTGGAACATCCCGACGACGTCCTGGACGCCGAGTTTGGCGTTCTTGTCCGACAGCCGCGATCCGAGGGTGATCACGTGGGGGTCGACACCGCTCGTGCACCCGGACAGCAGGCCCGCCGTCGACAGGGCGCCCGCGGCGCCGAGCGCGGCCTTGAGAAAGGTGCGCCGGGAGGGTTGCCACGGGTGCGGCAGCTCGTTTCGGTTCATGGTGCCCTTTTCGATTGAGTACCGGGGTGGTCGGAGTCGCTCACCACCTGATCGAAAATCGAACAACTTCGATCACTTTCGGGTGCTGTCGCCTCACGCACTTACGTGATGCAGGTTACAAAATCACGCCGCACCGCGCATTGTCAACCAACCAGAAGCGCTTTCACCTGCGTAAGTGCAGAAATGTTCATTCGTGTTGACTTTTGAACAGGGATCGGACAGATTGTGAGTATGCACACAGCGAGCGATTCCGGCGGGCGGCACCTGCGGTGGCCGACCCGGGGCATTTCCTTCGGCGGTGACTACAACCCCGAGCAGTGGCCGGAAGAGGTCTGGCAACGCGACGTCGAACTCATGCGCGAGGCTTGTGTCGACTTCGCCACCGTCGGCGTCTTCTCCTGGGCCCGGCTCCAGCCCACTCCGGACACGTGGGATTTCGGCTGGCTCGACCGCGTCCTCGACCTCCTGCACGACGGCGGCGTCCGCGTCGACCTGGCCACCGCGACCGCGTCCCCACCGCCGTGGCTCACGACCGCGCATCCCGAGGTCCGGCCCGTGGACGAGCGTGGCTACCGGTACGAGATCGGCAGCAGGCAGACGTGGAGCCCGAGTTCCCCGATCTACCGCGACCGCTCCCTCGTCCTCGTCGAGAAGATGGCCACCCGATACGGCGGCCACCCCGCACTCGCGCTCTGGCACGTGTCGAACGAACTCGGCTGCCACAACTCACGCTGCTACTCCCCCGACAGCGCGCGGGCGTTCCGGCGGTGGCTGCAACGTCGCTACGGCGACCTCACCGAACTCAACCGGGCGTGGGGCACGACGTTCTGGAGCCAGCACTACAGCGACTGGAACGAAGTGGTGCCGCCCGCCGCGAGCACGACGTTCGGCAATCCCACGCATCTGCTGGACTGGCGCCGGTTCTGCTCGGACGCCCTCCTCGACCAGTACCTCGCCGAGCGGGAGGTGCTGCGGCGCATCACCCCCGACATCCCGGTCACCACCAACTTCATGGTGGGCATGGGCTCACCGCAGTCGCTCGCCGGCGACATGAACTACGCGCAGTGGGCCCCCGAACAGGACCTGGTGTCCACCGACCACTACCTGGTGGGGCCGGCGACGGGCGACGGCGCCGCCCACCACCGGCTGTCGTTCTCGGCCGACCTGACGCGCGGTATCGCCGGCTCACGGCCGTGGCTGCTGATGGAACATTCGACGAGCGCCGTCAACTGGCAGCCGGTCAACCGGGCGAAGGCACCCGGAGAGATGCTGCGCAACTCTCTCGCCCACGTCGCCCGCGGAGCGGACGGCATCGCCTTCTTCCAGTTCCGCGCATCCGACGCGGGTGCGGAGAAGTTCCATTCCGCCCTGGTTCCGCACGCGGGCACCGACTCCGCGCGATGGCGAGAAGTCGTCCAGCTCGGCGCCGTGCTGCGCCGCCTCGAACCGGTGGCAGGCAGCCGCGTCGAGGCCCCGGTGGGTGTGTTGTTCGACTGGGAGTCGCAGTGGGCGTGCGAGCAGGACGGGCACCCGTCCCGGTTGATGCAGCCCATGGCGATCGCCGAACGCGCCCACCACGCCTTCTCCGGCGTCACGTGTGACGTGATCCCCGCGGACGCCGACCTGAGCCGGTACGCCGTGGTGGTCGTTCCGGCCGTGTACCTGTGCAGCGACAAGGACGCCGCGCGCATCGAGGCCGCGGCCCGCGCCGGCGCCCAGGTGCTGGTCACCGCATTCTCCGGGATCGCGGACCGCGACGATCACATCCGGCTCGGCGGCTACCCCGGGGCGTTCCGCGACCTGCTGGGTGTCCGCACCGAGGAGTTCTTCCCGCTCGGCGCGGACGAGACCGTCGCCCTCGACGACGGCACTGCGGCCCGCATCTGGACCGAGTATCTGACGGTGTCCGAGGACGTGGAGGTTCTCGCCCGCCACACCGAGGGGCACCTCCAGGGTGTGCCCGCCCTCACCCGGCGTCCGGTCGGCGACGGCGCCGCCTGGTATCTCGCCACCGTCCCCGACACGCAGGGCTGGACGAGGATCGCCGAGGCGATCTGCGCCGCAGCCGGTCTCGACCTCCACGCTGGGCAGCACGCCGACGTGGAGATCGTGCGCAGGCGGGGCGAGAACGGGTCGTGGCTGTTCGTCCTCAACCACACGACCGAGAAGGTGACCGTCGAGGTGTCCGGCACCGACCTCGTCACCGAACGGGTGGTCGACGGACCGCTCACGCTGGAACCCGGCAGCTGTGCTGTGATTCGCGAAGACAGCGCCGACACCGGCGCCCGGACCCGAAAGGCGGACGCATGATGCTCGCTCGTCAGCGCCAGCAGGTGATCCTCGACGAGGTCACCGCGCACGGTGCGGTGAAGGTCGTCGACCTCGGCGCGACGCTCGGGGTCTCCGACATGACCATCCGGCGCGACATCAACGAACTCGTCGAGCAGGGTCTCGTCGAGCGGGTGCACGGCGGGGTCACCCTGCCGCGGTCGGCGAGTGTGCACGAACCGGGGTTCTCGGCGAAGTCCGAACTCGACCGCGAGGCCAAGCGGGCCATCGCCCGCGCCGCCGCCCGGCTGGTGCGCCCGGGCACGTCGGTGGGCATCTCCGGCGGCACCACCACGCACGCCCTCGCCCGCGAACTCCTCGACGTCCCCGACATCACCGTCGTCACCAATTCGCTGCCCGTCGCCGACGCGTTCCACGAGGGTGGCCGCGACGACCAGACCATCCTCCTGACCGGTGGTCAGCGCACGCCGTCCTTCGCTCTGGTCGGGCCGCTCACGGTCGCCGCACTCCGCGGCATCCACGTCGACATGCTGTTCCTGGGGACGCACGGGATGGGGATCGACTCGGGACTTACCTGCCCCAATTTGATGGAAGCACAGACCAATCAGGCGCTCGTCGCGTCGTCGCGGCGGGTCGTGGTGCTCGCCGACCACACGAAGTGGGGTGTGACCGCGTTGGCGAACACGATCCCGCTGTCCGACGTCGACATCCTCATCACCGACGCCGGGCTCGAGCGCGCCGCCCAGGAATCTCTTGCCGACCACGTCGGCGATCTCGTGGTGACACGGGAGAACCGGGAAGGACTCGTCGATGACCGTGCGTGACGAACAGGAGGCGCGGGAGACCGGCACACGGCTCCGGATGCGCAAGACCCGGACGACCCTCGCGGACGGCCGCGAACTGATCTACTTCGACGACTCCGAGCCGTATGTGTCGGGCGGCGCCACCCGCGAGTTGGTGGATTCACGGCCGCTGCCGCCGGCGGTGTCGCAGTCGCAGATGCGCTTCGACGTGCTCACCGGGGAGTGGGTGGTCATCGCCGCCCAGCGGATGGACCGCACGTTCCTGCCGCCGCCGGACGCGTCGCCGCTCGCCCCGAGCATGCCGGGCAAGGCGCCCACGGAGATTCCGGCCGACGACTACGACGTGGTGGTGTTCGAGAACCGCTTCCCGTCGCTGGCGACGGGCGCCGCCGAGCAGGACCTTCCGGACTGCGTCGACGGAGAAGCGTTGTGGCCGTTGGCACCGGGGGCGGGCAGGTGCGAGGTCGTGTGCTTCACCAGCAACCCGGATGCCGCGTTCTCCACCCTGAACGTCGACCGGGTCCGCACCGTCGTCGACGTCTGGGCCGACCGCACCGCCGACCTGTCGGCGCTGCCGGGGGTCCGGCAGGTGTTCTGCTTCGAGAACCGGGGCAAGGAAATCGGCGTCACCCTGACCCATCCGCACGGGCAGATCTACGCCTACCCGTACCTGCCGCCCCGCACGGACGCGCTGATCCGGCGCTCCCGCGAGCACTTCGAGAGCACCGGGCGACTACTGCTCGCCGATGTCCTCGACGCCGAAACACGATCCGGCAGGCGCGTGGTCCTGGCCGCCGAGCACTGGACCGCATACGTTCCCGCCGCCTCGCGCTGGCCGCTGGAGGTGCATCTCGCACCGCACCGCGACGTCCGTGACCTCACCGAACTGTCCGACGACGAGCGCGACGAACTCGCCCACGTCTATCTCGAACTGCTGCGCCGGGTCGACCGGTTCTTCGACGGCGTCGACGCCGTGCCCTACATCGCCGCGTGGCACCAGGCGCCCGTCGGCGAGGACCGCCCGCTCGGACGCCTGCACCTGCAACTGTTCTCGATGATGCGTTCCCCCGGCCGGATGAAGTACCTGGCGGGATCCGAGTCCGGGATGGGGGCGTGGGTCAACGACACCACCCCCGAGCGCATCGCCGACCGGCTGCGGGAGGTGGCGTCGTGAGTGCGCCGCAGTGGGTCACCCCCGTCGACCCCGACGCGGTCGCAGGTACCGCCGAGGCGATGTTCCGCAGCACGTTCGGCGGCGCCGCGGACGGCGTCTGGACTGCACCCGGCCGGGTCAACCTCATCGGTGAGCACGTCGACTACGCCGGCGGACTGGTCCTGCCGTTCGCCCTCCCCTACGTGACCGTCGTCGCCGTCCGAGTACGCGACGACGGGATCCTGCACGCCGTGTCCACGCACACCGGCGAGTCCTGGCACGGTCCGCTCGACGACGTCGCCCCGGGCCACCCGGCCGGCTGGGCCGCGTACGTCGCCGGGGTGGTGTGGGCGCTACGCCGATCCGGACATCTCACGGCGGGAACCGGTTTCGACGTGGCGGTGCATTCGACGGTCCCCGTCGGCTCCGGGCTGTCGAGTTCGGCCGCGCTCGAGTGCGCGTTCGCGCTCGCCGTCGCCGACCTCGCCGGCCTGCCCACGGACGACTCCGGCCGCCGACAACTGATCACCGCGTCCATCCTCGCGGAGAACGAGATCGCCGGCGCGTCCACCGGCGGCATGGACCAGTCGGTCGCGATGCTCGCCCGCCCCGGCCACGCCCTGCTCCTCGACTGCCGCGGCGGCGCGACCCGGCACGTTCCACTCGACTTCGACGCCGCAGGCGCCCGACTGGTCGTCATCGACACCAACGCGCCGCACCGGCTGGTCGACGGCCAGTACGGCAACCGGCGCGCCACCGTCGAGAAGGCCTGCGCCGACCTCGGCGTCGCCACCCTGCGCGACGTCGCCGACGTCGACGCGGCCGTCGCGGCGCTGAGTTCCCCGGCAGCGCAGCGGGTCCGGCACGTGCTCGGCGAGATCCGTCGCGTCCGGGAGGTCGCCGACCTGCTCGACCGCGGCCGGATCACCGACATCGGCGACGCCCTGAACCGCTCGCACGCCTCGTTGCGCGACGACTACGAGGTCAGCTCCGTCGAACTCGACTCCGCCGTCGAGGCCGCCCTCGAGGCCGGCGCCTGGGGTGCGCGGATGACCGGTGGCGGCTTCGGCGGCTCCGCGATCACCCTCGTTCCGGCCGACCGGATCGATGCCGTCGTCGAGAACGTCGCCCGACGCGCCGACACCGCCGGCCTGCCGGTCCCCCAGTTCCTGCACGCCGAGCCGTCGGGCTCGGCACACCGACTCTGAGATCCCCTTCCACGACCAGGAGAACACCATGGCACGAGTCACGTACGACGCAGCCACCAAGATGTACCCCGGTTCCGATGTGCCGGCCGTCGATTCGCTGAACCTCGACATCGAGGACGGCGAATTCCTCGTCCTCGTCGGCCCCTCCGGGTGCGGCAAGTCGACGTCGCTGCGGATGCTGGCTGGTCTCGAGGACGTCGACTACGGTGCCATCCGCATCGGCGAACGCGACGTCACCGCCCTCGCACCGAAGGAACGGGACATCGCGATGGTGTTCCAGAACTACGCGCTGTACCCCCACATGACGGTCGCGAAGAACATGGGCTTCGCCCTCGAGATCGCCGGCATGGACAAGAGTGAGATCGGCCGCCGCGTCGAGGAGGCCGCGAAGATCCTCGATCTCGGCGACTACCTGAACCGCAAGCCGAAGGCACTCTCCGGTGGGCAGCGCCAGCGTGTCGCGATGGGCCGGGCGATCGTCCGCGACCCGCAGGTGTTCCTCATGGACGAACCGCTGTCGAACCTCGACGCGAAACTGCGGGTGCAGACCCGCACCCAGATCTCGCTGTTGCAGCGCCGGCTGGCCACCACCACCGTGTACGTCACCCACGACCAGGTGGAGGCCATGACCATGGGCGACCGTGTGGCCGTCATGAAAGCGGGCATCCTGCAGCAGTGCGCGAGCCCGAAGACGCTGTACGAGAAGCCGGTCAACAGCTTCGTCGCCGGGTTCATCGGGTCGCCGGCCATGAACCTGTTCGAGGTCGACGTCGAGGGCGGCGACGCCCGGATCGGTTCGCTGTCGACGCCGATCGAGCGGTCGGTGCTGGGCGCCCTGCACACCGGCCGGGTCGTCGTCGGTGTCCGCCCGGAGGCGTGGACCGTGTCCGACCAGGGCACCACGGTGAAGGTCGATGTGGTCGAGGAACTCGGCGCGGACGCCTACATCTACGGGCGCATCGTCCGCGACGGCGAACTCGGCGGACACGACATCGTCGCGCGCGTCGGCGACTCCGTCTCCCCGGCCAAGGGCGAGGTGATCCGGCTGGCACCGGACCGGGCTCGCCTGCACTACTTCTCCCCGACGACAGGTGCGCGACTCGGCGACTGAGCGAACCGAGCCCCCACCGCCGAACCGAAGGAACAACAGTGAAACTTCTCGTCACCGGCGGCGCCGGTTACGTCGGCAGCGTCTGCGCCCAGCGGCTGCTCAAGTGCGGCCACACGGTCGTGATCGTCGACGACCTGTCGACCGGCAACGCCGACGCGGTGCCGGCAGGAGCGGAGTTCGTCGAGGAGGACGTCGCGAGCGCAGCCGAACGGCTTCTCGGCGGCGCGGAGTTCGACGGCGTGCTGCATTTCGCCGCCCGCTCCCTCGTCGGCGAGTCGGTGGTGACGCCGGAGACGTACTGGAACGCCAACGTCGTCAAGACCCTGACCCTGCTCGAGGCGATGCGCTCGTCCGGTACCGGCCGGCTGGTGTTCTCCTCCACCGCAGCGACGTACGGCTCTCCGGAGTCCGTGCCGATCACCGAGGACGCACCGACCCGGCCGACCAACCCGTACGGTGCCACCAAACTGGCGATCGACCACGCGATCACGTCGTACGCGGTCGCGCACGGGCTGGCGGCGTGCAGCCTGCGCTACTTCAACGTCGCGGGCGCGTACGCCGGGCTCGGCGAGAACCGTCTCGTGGAAACACACCTGATCCCGCTGGTGCTGCAGGTCGCGGCCGGGCGACGGGACGAGATCTCGGTGTTCGGCACCGACTGGCCCACCCCGGACGGCACCGCCGTCCGCGACTACATCCACATCCGCGACCTGGCAGAGGCGCATATCCTCGCGCTCGAATCGACCCGGCCCGGAACGCACCGCGTCTACAACCTCGGCACCGGCACCGGGTTCAGTGTGCGGGAGGTGATCTCGTCCTGCGAACGCGTGACGGGCCGAACCATCGCCACCCGGGACGCCCTGCGGCGCGCCGGCGACCCGGCGGTGCTCGTCGCGTCCGGCGCACGTGTGCAGGCCGAACTGGGCTGGCGGCCGCGACACCCGGACCTCGATGAGATCGTGGCCGATGCGTGGACGTATCTGCAGTCGCTGGGCGCGCGGGAACGCTACCGTGGTGCAGTGCGGTCGTGACGAGGCGTGTGGCGCCCCGTGGACCGCGAGAAGGAGGCTGGTGTGGACGTCGCCGATTCCACGAGGCAGGGCCGGATCGTGGAGGTCCTCGTCGAGGCCTTCGCCGATCTGATGGAGGCGGACCCGAGCGCGTTTCGCACGAAGTTCCGGAAGATGGCCGCCGATCCGTTCGCCTTCTTCCGGGGCAGCGCCTGCCTCTTCTACGACGATCTGCGTGACTTCGACGATCCGTGGGCGGACGAGCGCACCGGCCGGGTGTGGATTCACGGCGATCTGCATCTGGAGAATTTCGGCACGTACATGAACTCGGAGGGCACCCTCGTCTTCGACGTCAACGATTTCGACGAGGCGTACGTGGGGCCGTTCAGCTGGGATCTTCGTCGGTTCGTCGCGAGTCTCGCACTGATGGGCTGGCAGAAGGCCCTCCCCGAGAGCGATGTCCGGGCACTCGCCGACACGTACCTGCGCAGCTATGTCGAGCACGTCCTGCACTACGTGCAGCGGGAGGCGGACGAGGCGTACGCGCTGCGCCTGGACAATTCGCGCGGTGCCATCCAGGACCTGCTGCTGAGCGCGCGCCTCGCCACCCGGGTGGACCTGCTCGAGTCCGTCACGGTGATCGAGGACTACGACCGGCGTTTCCGGCGGGGCCGCGGTGTCCGCGAACTCGACGAGAAGGAACGCAGGACCGTGTGCGAGGCGCTGGACACGTACATCGAGAGGGTGCCCCGCAGCAAGCGATCCGCGCGACCTGTGTTCTACCGGATCAAGGACGTGGTCGGGCGGAAGGGTTTCGGGATCGGCAGCGCCGGCCTCCCGGCGTACAACGTGCTCATCGAAGGGGCGACCCAGGCGCTCGAGAACGACATCGTGCTCTCCCTCAAGCAGGGCAACGTCGCCGCACCGAGCCGCATCGTCGACGAACCCCGGGTCCGCGACTACTTCGAGCACGAAGGCCACCGCACGGTGGTGAGTCAGCGCGCGTTGCAGGTCCACACGGATCCGCTGCTCGGCTACACGGAGATCGGCGGCACCGGTTTCGTGGTCGCCGAACTCTCCCCGTACGAACTGGACCTCGACTGGTCGGATCTCACCGAACCGGAGGACATCGCGCCGGTGCTCGAGGACCTCGGCCGGGCGACGGCGAAGGTGCATTGCGTCTCCGACGAGGACAGCGACCAGACCCTGGTCACGTTCCAGACCGAGGACGCCATCCAGAACGTGGTCGACGGCAGGCTGGACGAGTTCGTCGGCGAGATCATCGACTTCGGCATCGCGTACGCCGAGGTGAGCCGCAAGGATCACCAGCTGTTCGTGAACGCCTTCCGGGAGGGCGAGATCGCGGGCGTCTCCGCGACGTAGCCGAACTACAGACGGACGGTGTTCAGTTCCTCCAGAACACCTTCCGCGCTGCGGGCCGCGACGGTGCAGGCCCTCGCGGTGAACTGGTCGAGCAACGGGTGGCGCGCCCGTTCGCGCCACTTCCGGACCGCGGCGAGGGCCCGCATCCGCTGCAACTCCACGGAGTCGTCGCCGTCGGTGCCCAATCGTTCGGCGATCTGGATCCCGAATCCGCCGATCAGGCGTTGCAACTCGGCCACGTCGTCGGCGGGCAACCCCACGTCGGTGGACCGCAGCCGCCCGAGCAGCCGCAGTTCCTGGAAACCGTGCACGTCGGAGAGCAGCCGTTCGGCCGACATCAGGATCTCACCCGCACCCTGCACCGGATGTGCCGTGAGCACCCGCTTGAGTGCCACGAGTGCCGAATGGGTCTTCAACTGATCGGTCCGCTGCCCGAACTGGATGTCGATCACCTGACGCAATTCGTCGAGACCGCTGCGTTCCACCAGTTCCGCCGAAAGCGTCGGCGAGTCCTTGGTGCCCAACCGGATCAGGGTCACCGCCATCCGGATCCCGAAGAGCCCGAAGCGGTCTGCCAACTGAGCCCGCATCCGGGCGTCCACGGGAAGCGGACTGTCCTCACGCGCGAACCGGTCGGCCGACAGCATCGCCAGGTTCAGATCGTCCACCGGGACCTCGGCCAGATGCTGGAACGCGGTGAACTCCGCCTGACGCATCGTGCGCGCGCCGAGCGCCAGCAGACCCGCGACGGGGACGACGGCCTGACACAGCCCGGTGCGCTCGAGCTCGCCCGCGAACCGGGACGCCACCTCCTTCGCGGACATCATGGCGTCCAGGCGTCCCGCCCCCAGCTCGTCGGCCCGCGACACGACACCGACCACCCCGAGCGGTCCCGATTCGTCGCCCACGTGGTCGCCGATCTGACCGAGGAACTGGACGTCGGTCGCGTTGAGCGTGCGCAGCAGGTAGACCACGGCGTCGGCGCCGGACGCCTCGTTGTCGGGTGTGAGCATCTCGAGGGTGCGGGCCGAGACGTCACGCGACAGCGAGGACGTGCCCGGGGTGTCGATGATCGTCGTGTGCGCCAGGGCGGACGACGGCCACTCCACGTCGAGGCGGTCCACCCGGTCGGCGGTGAGGTGGCCGAGGTCGAACGTGAGATGTCCGTCCCGGCGCAGCACCGGGACGTTGGCGGAACGCTGAGCGCCGCTGCCGTTGTCCGGCTGATACCAGGCCGTCACGGTGGGCGTCGACCCGCTCCGATACCAGGTGACGACGCGGGTGCACTCGGTCGCGTCGGTGGGCGCGATATCCTGCCCCACCAGGGAATTGAGCAGAGTGGACTTGCCGGCCTTCAGCGAACCGGCCAGGGCCACGCGCAGCGGTTGTTCCAGTCGCCGGGCACATTCGGTCAGCTGATCCCGAATCTCGGGTCTGCCCGCGTACAGCTGCCGGGCGGACGCGATGAGTGCCCGGGCTTCGTGAAGTGGAGCGGCCGTCATGCCGTGACCGCTCCCGCGTCGCCTGCGACGAGTTGCGCGGCTTGCTGTTTCAGTTCGGATGCGACATGGAGATCCTTCTCGAGCTGCGCGATCCGGCGGGTCCGTTCGGTGGACTCGAGGTTCGCCGCCTCCTGCGCGCCGCGCAGCGAGTCGTTGATCGACCGCAGCGCCTGCTCGGCGATCGCGCTGAAATGATCGCGCAGCAAGCGCTGGATCGACCGGAGCCGATCCTTCGACTCCTTGCCCACCTGGAAGCTGGCGTCGTCGGCGAACCGGCGGATCGCGGCCTTCGCCTCCGCACGCCGCTTCAGGATCCGGCTCTCCTTGTCTTCCCGGTACGCCTTGGTGCCGAGGAGGACTCCGGCGCCGATCGAGATCGGATTGACCAGGGCCATCCCCATCATCGTGGTGATCAGACCGAACATGAGGACGCCGCCGTACGATCCGCGCATCCCGACGAGAACCTTCTGGGTGATGCCGATGCGTCCGGCCTCGAGGTCCGCGAGCGAGGCCACCGGTTCGAGGACACCGTCGACGTTCGCGACGTCCAGGTGCGGCAGTTCGACGGCACCCGTCTCGGCGAAGTGCTGCGCCACCACCTCGGCCAGCCACAGCGCGCGGTCGTGGGCCCACACGAAGTTGTCGCCGATCGCGGTGGCGAATTCCTGCTCGAGCCACTGACCGAGCGCGTCCCAGTCCTTGCCGGGGTCGCCCTCGTCGACGGTCTCCTCCGCCTCCCGGCTGACGCGGCGCAACCGGTCCCGGAGGTCGTGGTCGATGTCCGCGGCCAGGTCGGCGATGCCGTCGCCCAGCGTCTGCTGCCACAGCGACGTCTTCTTGTGCAGCTCCTCGGCGGCGGCCTTCGCCTTCTGCAGTTCGGCGACCGCGGCCACGCCCTTCGCCGGATCACGCAGGGCGGCAAGCTCACTGCCGATCCCCAGGGTGAGATGCTCGGCCGCGGAGGACACGTCCAGCGACACGGCCCGCCGCGTGTTCGCCTCCGCCCGCGCCACCACCCGTTCGCGCAGGAACGCGTACAGGTCGACGAAACCGGATTCGGTGTTGAGTTCCTCGTCCTGCAGTCGCAGCGCGTGCGAACGCAGCACCGAGGAGATCGGGATCAGGGGAACGTCGAGACCGGCGCGCGCGAGGTGCCCGCGGTCGGCCTCGACGATCTCGCGCCAGTGCGGGTACAGGTCCGTCTTGCTGATCAGGCACGCCACCGACGGGCACAGGCTCGTGACCTGACGGATGAAACCGAGCTCCGGTTCGGTGAATTCCTGGCTGGCGTCGGAGAGAACGAACACGGCGTCCGACGCCGGAATCAGCCCGAGTGTGCTCGCGGCGTGCGGGTTGCCGGCACCGCCCACGCCGGGGGTGTCGACCAGGACCAGACCGTCCGCGAGAAGCGGACTCGGGACGTTGACCTCCACCCGCAGCACCTCCCGGCCCTCGGCGCGGGGCGAGGCCGGCGTGATGCCGTTCAGCTCGTCGAGCGGAAGAGGAACCCGGATCGGGTCGGCGCCCGGATCGGCGAGTACCAGCTCCGCCGAGGCCGTGTCGGCGTTCTGGACGACGGTGGGGATCGCGGTGGTCTCGTCGTCGCCCACCGAGCACACGGTGAGGTTGAGGAGGGAGTTCACGAACTGGCTCTTGCCCTGCTTGAGCGGTCCGACCACCACGATCCGCATCCGCGGGTCCTGCACCCGGGTCCGGGCCGAGTCGAGGCGCTGCGCCAGGTCGCCGCGACCGAACCTCTTCGCCACGTCCAGGGCCTGCTCGAGCAACGCCGTCATCGACTGGGACCCGGCTGGGCTCTTCTCGGCGGCTGCACTGTCCATGAGCTTCGTTGACCCGCAATTCTTCCGACCTCTGCGCGGACACCTGTTCGGTGCACCGACACCCGACTGTCTGAAACAGCCCCGCACGCATAACGCGTCCGGGGCTGATTTCGTTACATCGTACGGCGGTTCCGGCCGCCCCGTCTGGGGGATGCCGGAACCGCCGTCTCATCACGGCTCGAGGTGATCGACCACGTCCGTGACGTCGTGCGTCGTGGCCACCGAGGAGTCGGTGTCACCGAACAGCGAGCCGTCGGTGTCCGCGTGCAGGCCCGAGTCGGCGCCGAACGCGTTGTCCGCGTCGATCGACGACCAGGTGTCGGCGCCGGTGTCGACGGCACCGCCCAGGGTGGACCCCAGTCCGCCTGCGATCGACCCGGTGGTGTCGGCCACGACCCCGCCGACCGCACCGAGGTCGGCCGCACCGTCCGTGGTCGCGTCCGCGTCGGCGGAACCGCCGGCCGACGCTCCACCGTCGACCGAACCACCGGCGGACGCTCCGCCGTCGACGGCACCGCCCACTGCGGCTCCACCGTCGACCGCTCCGCCGACCGCACCGTCGAGGGCGCCTCCGACCGAGGTGCCGAGCGATCCGAGGCCACCCACGCCGCCGGACAATCCGGCGCCGAGACCGGTGACCGCGTCGGTGGTGGCATCGAGGCCACCGGTCAGACCGGCAGTGGCGTCGACCGCGCTGTCCAGGCCGCCTTCGATTCCACCGGCCACGTCACCGCCGACTCCGGCCGCGGCATCCACCGTGCCACCGAGGCTTCCGCCGAGATTCGCGGCCGTGTCCAGCGCGCCACCGACCGTGCCACCCAGATCGGCCGCCGCGTCCAGGGCGCCACCGAGGTTCGCGTCCACGTTCGCACCGGCGTCGGCGACCGCGCCGACCGAGGCGCCTGCCTCGCCCACCGCGTCGACGGCACCGCCGACGCTGCCGGTCAGTGCGGAGCCGAGGCCCGCACCGGTTCCGAAGATTCCACCGAGACCACCGGTGAGGCCGCTGGTCAGACCGGCGCCCAGGCCACCGGCCGTGTCCAGTCCGCCGACCAGGTTGGTTCCGAGGCTGCCGCCCAGATCCGCTCCGGCGTCGGCAACCGCACCGACACCCGCCGCGACACCGGCACCGATGCCTGCCGCGGCGTCCGCGCCGCCCGCGACGCCGCCACCGACCGCGCCGCCCACGTTGCCCGTGACGTCACTGCCCACGTCGAGCAGTCCGCCGAGTGCGCCGTCGATGCCGCCCGTCAGGCCACCCGCGAGATCGGTGCCCGCGTCGAGCGCACCGTCCAGGGCGCCGCCCACGCCGGCTGCGGCGCCGAGTCCGAGGTCGGCGTCCAGAGCGGAGTCGAGATCGAGTCCGCCACCGGCCTCCAGCGCCGTCTCCAGTGCGGAACCGAGGGTCGCGCTGAGATCGCCGTCGGCTCCGAGGACGCCGCCGAGCGCGGTGCCCAGCGTGCTGCCGATGCTGCCCTCCGCGCCGAGAACGCTGTCGAGGTCGAGGGCGCCGCCGGTCTCCAGCGCGCCGCCGAGCACTCCGCCCAGGGCCGCTCCGAGGTCGGCGCCCGCGCCGCCACCGACACCGAACGCACCGCCGAGCAGGCCGCCCAGGTCGGTCACGCCGCCGAGGTCGACTCCGCCGTCCGCGCCGAGCACCGCGTCGAGGGCCGCACCCAGACCGGCGGTGGCGTCACCGTCGACTCCGAGCACTCCGCCGAGCGCGCCGCTGATGGTGGTTCCCAGGTCGGCGCCGGTGTCGAGGACACCGCCCAGCCCGAGGCCGCTCTCCAGGGCGCCGCCCAGGACCGTGCCCAGGTTCGCGCCTGCCTCGCCACCCAGCCCGAGGGCTCCGCTCAGCGCCGTCGTCAGCTCCGACGTCAGTTCTCCGCCGAGACCGAGGTCGGCGCCCAGTCCGCCGTCCAGCAGACCGCCCAGGTCGATGTCCGTCACGCCGCCTGCGCCGAGCACGGCGTCGAGGGTGCTGCCCAGTTCCGCGGCCAGGCCGCCGTCCAGGCCGAGGGCTCCGCCGAGGACCGTGCCGAGTGCGGCGTCCAATCCCAGTCCGCTGTCGAGTGCGCCGGACAGGGCGCCGCCGAGGCCACCCTCCAGATCGAGGGCGCCGCCGAGCAGACCACCCAGGGCTCCGCCGAGATCGCCGCTGACATCACCGCCCGCGCCGAGGACGCCGCCGAGGATGCCGCTCAGCGCGCCACCGAGGTCGCCGTCGGCACCGAGAACGGCACCGAGGTCGAGGCCGCCACCGGCACCGAGAACGGCGTCCAGTGCGGTACCCAGACCGGCAGTGAGGTCGCCGCCGACTCCGAGTTCACCGCCGAGCAGTCCGCTCAGCGCACCGCCGAGGCTGCCGCCCGCACCGAGGATCGCGTCGAGGTCCAATCCGCCGCCCAGGTCCGCGATCGAACCGAGGGTCGCGCCGAGTGCGCCACCGAGGTCTGCGCTCAGGTCGCCGCCCGCACCGAGGACACCACCGAGAGCGCCACCGAGGACCGCGCCGAGGTCGGTGCCGAGGACTCCGCCGAGCGAGCCGGCGACGTCACCGAGCAGTTCACCGCCGAGCAGGCCTTCGAGGGTCGCACCCAGTCCGCCACCGGCGCCGATCGCCGCGTCGAGGGCACCGCCCAGCGCGCCGCCGAGACCGGCGTCGACCCCGAGCACGCCGCCGAGGGTCGTTCCGAGCACGCCACCGAGGTCGAGGCCGCCACCGAGGCCGGCGAGGATGTCACCGTCCAGGCTGCCACCGAGGTCGACGACGCTTCCGAGGGCGGCACCGAGGGCCGCACCCAGCTCGGCGCCCAGGTCGCCGCCGATCGACAGTGCGGGGGCGAGGATCCCGGTGAGACCACCGGCCACGTCGACCACCGGCAGGGCCGTGATCGCCGCGGTGAGGGTGGTGGCGAGCTGTGCGGTCAGGTCGGCGCCCAGTCCGAGGGCACCTCCGAGGGCTCCGCTGATCGCGGCGCCGATGTCGAGGGCGCTACCGAGGTCGAGACCACCGGTGAGGGAGAGTGCTGCGTCGAGGGCCGCACCCAGCGCGGCGCCGAGCTGCGCACCGATCTCGCCGCCGATCTCCAGGGCAGCACCGAGCGCGGCGCTCAGGCCAGCAGCCAGTTCCGCGGCGAAGTCGAAGTCGCCGCCCAGGCCGGCACCCAGACCGAGGCCTGCACCGGCACCGATACCGACCGCACCGCCGAGACCGCCGCCGAGACCGAGGCCGCCGCCCAGTCCGCCACCGACACCTGCGCCGATACCGCCCGCGACGTCACCGGCGACGTCGGCACCGGCGTTGACGATCGCAGCCAGGTCGGCCCCGCCGCCTGCGAACAGTCCCGACTCCGCGACGAGGGGAGCGACGGAGACGATGTCCGCGTGGCTCACACCCTGCAGGCCGGCGGCGCACAGCGCCTCGGTCGGGTTGGCGCAGTAGGCAGCCGCAGCCTGCTCGTCGCGAAGAAGTCCGAGGATGAAGTCGAGGACGGCGTTGGTAGCCATGGCAGCTCTCCTGTAGTCGAGGTTCGGGGAGTTCGGGTGGCCACCACAACTGCTGTGACGGCGAGTGAAATACACGTTATGGATCGGCGGCCCCCTTCCCAACGGGGCGGCGCCCCCTACTCGGGGACCCCGGTATCGGGGATCTCCCATCGGGGGTCGGGGCCTCCCCGTTAGGGGATAGGGGGCCATTAGGGGATCGGCCCCGTAACTGCCGTCGACCAGCGGCGTCGGCGTAACGAAACGGCCGCTCCACGCGACAATTCGAGTGACCACGACGGCTTCGGCCGTTACATACGACGGCGGCACCGTCCGCCTGACGCAGGCGGCGTGACGCCCGCCCGGACCACAGGAGTGGAACATGGCTGCAGCGCTCGGCATCGGTGTCGGATCGGTCAATACGGTGGCCGCCGTCGACACGGACGGGGCGAGCGTGACGGATGCCGCCGACCTCACCGTCCTGTCCCGCGCAAGTGTTCTCCACCTCTCCCCCGATCGCGCTCCCGTCCTCGGCGACGACACGAGCGAACCGGACGCGGTGACGGTGTCCGACTTCGCGAACCGCGTGGGCGACCCGGTCGGGATCCTCACCGACGACGGCTCGACCTACTCCGGTGAAGACCTCGTGGCCACCGCCGTGAGCTGCATCGTGCACGAGGCCGCGTCGGGCCGCCACGGCCTCCCGACCACCGTCGTCGCCCACCCGACCGTCTGGCCGCCGTACACCGTCGGTGTCCTCGCCGACGCGCTCGCGCAGGCCGGCGTCACGGGTGCCACCCTGGTCTCGGAGGCGCAGGCGGTGATGACGTGGCTCGAACGGACCCGCGGCACCCTCGGCGACGCGTTGACCGTCATCTACGACCTCGGCGGCACCTCGCTCGACATCACCCTCTTCCGTTCGGACGCACACGGCACGGAGACCGGCGTCCTCGGCAAGCCGGTGCGGTCCGAGGACTTCGGTGGCGCCCACTTCGACCACGCCACCATGCAGTACGTCCTCGGCAACGTCGCCGAGGAGTTCGGCGACATCGACCCGTTCGCCCCCGACACGGTCGCCGCCCTGACCCGGCTGCGGACCCGCTGCACTACGGCGAAGGAGGCCCTGTCCTCCGACACCGAGGCCACGATCGGCATCGAGCTGCCCGGCATCTCCACCGACGTGCGGCTCGTGCGCTCGGAACTCGAAGACCTGATCCGCGAGTCCCTGCAGGAATCGGTGACGCTGGTGCGCGAGAGCATCCACGCCGCCGGCCTCGAATCCAGCGACGTCACCCAGGTGGTGCTCACCGGCGGAAGCGCCGCCATCCCGCTGGTCGCCGAACTCCTGTCGGCGGAACTGCGGGTACCCGTCGTCGCCGCCGAACGTCCGGGCCATACCGCGGCCCTGGGCGCAGCCCTGCTCGCCGCCGACAACGATGCGGGACGCGCCGCCGCCCCGACCGTCGCGCGGATGCCGGTCGTCGTGCCCACCGCGGCACCGGTGACGGCAGCGCCCGCCGCCGCCCCGACCGTCGAGCCGGACGACGAGACCGTCGTCTTCGCCGCCCGCACCCCCGCACCGACCCTCACCGAGCCCGCCGCCACCGGCATGTCGCGGAAGAAGAAGGCCGGGATCATCACCGCCTCCGCCGCGGCCATCGCCCTGCTCGCCGCGGGTGGGCTGTCGCTCGGCACCGCCCTCGACATCGCACCGTCGTCCGGCTCGGGTTCCACCACCTCGCAGTCGTCGAGCACGTCGGCGGGCGCGGCGTCCACGTCCGGTGTTCCTGCCGAGGCCGCCGCGACGGGCGCCACCACTCCCGGCACCGAGGCGGCGGGCATCGCCGCCGCGACCGGTGTCCCCGGCACCGCCGCCGGCGTCGCCACCCCGGTCGCCGCCCCCGGCACCGTCCCACCCGGCACCGTGGGACCGGCCGTCGCCGCACCGGTTGCCGCAGCTCCCGGTACCGCACCGGCTCCCGCGGCCGAAGCACCCGCACCCGCCCCGGCCCCTGCTCCCGCACCCGCCCCGGCCCCCGCTCCGGCCCCGAGCGTTCCCCAGACCGACGGCGGCGCCGCGATCGCCAACACCATCGTCGGCGGAGCCGGCGCGGTGGGTGACACCGTCAACGGAGTGGGCGACACGGTCGGCGGCGTCGTCGGCGGAGTCACCGGCCTGGTGCCCGGCGTCCTCGGTAACGGCGGATAGGGCGCCGGTGTCCACGCTGCCCTCACCGCTTCCTCCCACGGAACTCGCGGAGCTCGACGGCCCCCAACTGTCCGCTCTCGCACTGGTTCTGCTCGGCAGCGACCTCGACGAGATCGTGGTCGCCCGAGTACTCGACATCGAACCCGCTAGTGCCCGTGCCGCCGTGGACGCGCTCCGCGCGGACGGCTGGGTCGACGAACGGGACACGCTGGTTCACGCGGACCGCACGCATCTCACGAAGACGCTCGGCGAGAACCGGCTGAACACGCTCGCTCGCCGCCTGCTCACCCATCACGTCGACAGCGGAACGCTCACGCTGCCCGTCGCCCGCGCGGTCGCCGCGACCAGCATACCGAGTGACGAACTGAGCCGATTCCTCTGCGCCCAGGCCGGACTCGCCGAGCCGGCCACCGCCGTCGCGCTGTATGCCGAAGCCGGCCGGGCCGGCAGGCTCGGCGACACCGCCATCGTCGCATACGCCGAGGCCTGCGCCCTGAACGGCGACCTCGACACCGCGGTCGGGCTGGCCGATTCGGTCCTCGAACGGTCCGGCACCGTCGACGATGCGGAACTCGCTGCGGCGGTCAGGATTTCGGCCGCCGGCGCCGCGTTCTGCGGCATGATCGATCGCAGCGCCGAACTGTACGCCTGGCTCGGCGCGGACCGGGCCGGCGCCGACGCCTCCCTCGCCGCCTCCGTCCTGGTGGTCGCGGGGCGACTCGACGACGCCGAAGCCGTCCTCGCGACGAGCGCGGGCGCACCCCCCACTGCCGCCACCGCCGGCGCCGCACTCGTCGCGACCGGACTCGTCCAGTCGGTGACCGCGTCCGCAAACGCGGCACTGAACTCACTGACGCGTGCGCTGTCGCTGCCCGGTCGCGCGTCCCGGCCACGGGTGCTGCCCGACTCGCCCGCCGCGATCACCGCCCTCGCCGCGCTCCACTGCGGCGAACTCGCCCACGCGGACGCCGTCCTCGCCCGGGCACGGGAAGCCGAACAGCCCGGCAGTGTCACCGCGAACCGGCATCAGCTGCTTACCGCCTGGACGTCCATGGTCCGCGGCGACCTCGCCGCGGCGCAGTCCCGGCTCGACGGTCTCGACGCCGCGTCGATGCGGCAGCGCGATCTGCTGTTCGTCCACGGTCTGCGGGTCGGGCTGGCCCGGCGCACCGGCGACAACGCGGCACTGCTCCAGGCCTGGGCGGGCGCGCAGGGCGTGCTCGCCGAGTACTCGGTGGACCTGCTGAGTCTGCTGCCGCTCGGCGAACTGTGGCTGACGTCGATCCGGGTCGGCGAACCCGCCCGGATCACCCACCTCGTCGAGGACGCGCAGTCGTTGCTGCGGACGCTCGGCGAGCCGGCGATGTGGGGATCGGCGCTGCACTGGTACGGCGTGCAGGCCTCGATCCTCGCCGAATGCCCCACAGACCTGATGCCCCACGCCCGCGCGCTCGGCGAGGCCGCCCAGGTCAGCACGTACGCGTCCGGGCTCGCCACCGCCGGTCGCGCCTGGCTGCGTGTGCTGCAGGGCGACATCGACGCCGCATCCGTCGAGGACGCGGCCCGCACCCTCGACCGGATCGGCCTGCCGTGGGACGGTGCGCGCCTCGCGGGTGAAGCCGCGCTGCGCGCGTCCGACACGAGGGTCGCGACCACTCTCCTGCAGGTCGCGAGGGCCCTGCGACAGCCGACGTCCGCGGGCAACGGCACCGACTCCGCGGTCGTGTCGAGTCCGAGCACGCCGGGATCGCTCACCGACCGCGAGGCCGAGGTGGCCGAATTGCTCGTCCAGGGGCTGACGTACCGGGAGATCGGGTCACGCCTCTACATCTCCGCCAAGACGATCGAGCACCATGTGGCCCGGATCCGGCGGCGGCTGGGCGCCGGGTCGCGGTCGGAGCTGCTGTCGATGCTGCGTGCGATGGGCCACGGGTATTCCGCCGACTCCTGACCCGTGAGTACTTATTAACCGCGGGTGGTTGATAAGTACTCACGGGCGCCGAAGGCGCAGCAGCGCCCCGTGTAACCATTCGACTGCGACAGGCGACACACTGTGCATGGTGCGATGACGCACTCCCTCGAACCGTGCCAGTAAGGATCTTTCATGACCACCGGAGTCGGACTCACCGTCGGCGATTCGGTTTCCACAGCGGTGGTGACCGCTTCCGGAACCGATGTGAGGACGATCGAACACCCGTCCGTCCTGTTCACGGCCCCGGACGGCACGGTTCAGCTCGGCGACCCCGGCACGGAATCGACCGGCGCCGTCCGCGACTTCCTCGTCCGCGTCGGTGAGCCCGCGGGAATCGAGTACGCGGGTTCGTTGACCCGCGCCGAGGACCTCGTCGCGACGGCGATGTTCTGCCTGTTCCGGGAGGCCGCAGACGGACTGTCGGGGACGGTGAAGGTCACCGCGACCCATCCGTCGGACTGGGCACCGGAGATCGTCACGAAGCTGCGCGAATCCCTCGACTACATGGGTCTGGGCGAGGCGACTCTCATCCCGGAGACGGTGGCGCTCGCCGCTTCACCGGAATCCCCGGCCCACGGCGCGGCACTGCTGGCGGCCGGGCTGGCACTGACCGACGAGGACACCAGCGCCGACACCGAGTCGATTCCGGTCGTCGAGGCCCCGATGCACACCGCGTACTCCGCCGTGACGGCGGTGCCCGCAGCCGCGGCCGCTGCCGCCGACGCGTATCCGCCCGCCGAGACCGAGGCGTCCGCTCCCGCGAGTACACCGACGCCACCCGCCAAGCGCACGAACCGTCGGCCGCTGATCATCGCCGGTGTCGCCGCGGCCGCACTGGTGGTGGCCGGTGGGGCGCTCGCGTTCGCGCTCACCGGCAACGGCAGCACCGCGGTCCCGACGATCCAGGACGCCCAGACCGCGTCGGTGACGACGTCCAGCGCACGACCCACGCAGGCTCCACCCGCGGTCTTCCCGACGGCGAGCACGCAGGAGGTGGCCGTGACGACGGAGGTTGAAGCCCCGGTCCCGGTCGCTCCCCCGCCTGCACCGGTGGAGACGACACCCGTGTTCGTGCCGCCGCCTCCGCCCTCGACGACGCCGGTCATCACCCTCCCCTCGATCACCACGGTCCCGCAGACCACTCCGACCACGACCGCCGCGACGACCACGACGCCGCCGGAGACGACCACCACCACAACAACGACAACAACCACGACGACGACGATGAAGGAACCCGCGGCCGCGATCACCACCACGACAACGCCCGCGAAGCCCGCTGCGAAAAGTCCAGGTCAGTGAGGCTTCGGTCACACCTCCCCGACGAGCCGACCCGTCCGTAGCTTAAGGTGGGGCGCTGATACCCACCCCAGAAGGAATCCTCAGTGAACGGATTCCGTGCAGAAGGGATTTCATGCGTAACGTGCTGGCGCACCGCGCCGCTGTTGTAGGCGCCTCGGCAATGCTTCTTCTCTTTCCGTTTTCCACTGCCGCCCAGGCCGACCCTGTTACGCAGCCCGACACCACTCAGCTGAGCGCCGACAAGTTGCCGGCCGAACTCGTCGAGGCCATCACCCGCGACCTGAAGATCAGCCCGCAGGAGTACCTCGACCGCGCCGCGAAGGCACAGGAGCTGGGCAGTTACGCCGAGGACTTCCGGGAGCAGCATCCCGACGACTTCGCCGGGGCCTGGATCGGCCTCGACGGTCAGCCCGTCGTCGCGGTCACCACGGACGAGGCCGCCGACGCCGCAGCCAAGGCCGGGTACGACACCCGCATTGCGCCCGTGTCCGCGAACGGCCTGGAGAAGACCCTCTCCGACGTGAACGGCTGGATCGCGGGACTGCCGAAGGACGTGGCTTCCCAGGTCAACTCCGCGTCGATCGACGTCCTCGAGAACCGCGTCGTCATCGACGTCGTCAACAGTCCCATCGGCCAGGCGCTGAACCTGCCGACGCTGCTCGCCAACGTCAAGGTCATGCTGAGCCCCGGCGGCGGCGGTCCGGTGGAGCGGGGCCCCCTCGCCGGTGACACCTACATCACCACCGCGGGTGAGCTGCCGAAGACGCCGATCTCGGAGATCTCCGTCTGCTCGCTGGGCTTCAACGCCGTGGACGACAGCGGCCAGGCCGTGAACATCAGCGCCGGACACTGCAACCCCGCCGAGGGTCAGCCGTCGCCGGTGTTCCTCCCCAACCACCAGAACGTCGACGACAGCCAGCAGATCGGCGCGTTCTCGAAGTCGTCGGTGGGCAACCCGGCCGACAAGCTGGACTACTCGGTGATCAAGCTCAACGAGGCGGGCGTCAAGGCCGGTCTGGACCGTCCCGCGGTTCGCGGCGCGAACGGCACCACGCTGGAGATCACCGGCACCGCCCGGCCCGTCGTCGGCGCCCCGATCTGCAAGTCGGGTCAGACGTCGTCGTTCACGTGTGGCGTGGTGGCAGCCGATCACGTCGAGACGCAGCTGTTCGTCGCCGACGGTTCGAGCCGCGTGGTCAACGGTTTCGCCGGCACGGCCTGCACTCTCGCGGGTGACAGCGGCGGCGCCATCGTCACCGGAACCCTCGCGCTGGGTATCACCAGTGGTTCCAACGCCAGTGGCGCCCCCAACTGCACGGAGGCGAACCTGGTGCTGGCACCGGAGGGTGGCACCGCCAGCCTGGGCATCCCGGTCGCGGACATCGTGGACACCATCGGATCCGGGATGCGCGTGCGCACCATCTCCGACTAGTTCTCCCTTGCTCCACCCGGTGCCCGGTGTCCGTTGCTCTCGGACACCGGGCACAGGTGCATTCAGGGGTGGTGTCCGCTTTGTCCTGCTGCGCCGTCCACCGAGAGTGTTACAGGTGGGAATAGACGGGGCGAACCCATATAGTCGACTCCGACTGTGTACGGCCTTACCTGTCGGGGGGTCGTATTCGTATGCGCCCGCGAGGCAACTGCGAACAAACAAACATCAGAAAGGCCCCCATGCGAAGCTCCATCGCACGTCGTGCCGCCGTGTTCGGCTCCGCCGCGCTGCTGCTCCTAGGTCCGGTCGCCGCCTCCGCTCAGGCCGATCCGGTCGAGCCCGGAGTGTCCGACCAGGCCGCCAAGCTTCCCGCGGAACTGATCGACGCTATCCAGCGTGATCTGTCGCTGAGCCCGGACCAGTACCTGGAGCACTCCGAACTGGGCCAGAAGCTGGCCGAGTTCGCGAAGATCGCCCGCACCCAGTTCCCGGATGCGTTCGCCGGAACGTGGCTCGACAATGCCGGCACCCCCATCGTCGGGCTCGCCGACGGTGCGGACAAGGACGCCGCCGTCGCCGCGGCCGAGAAGGCCGGCTTCCAGGTCAAGGATGTGGCCCAGAGCGAGAGCAGCCTGCAGGCTCAGGTGAAGTCGCTCGACGGGTGGCTGGACACCCAGCCGCCTGCCGTCGCGGATCTCGTTCGCGGCGTGGCCATCGACATCGTGAACAACGATCTCGTGCTCCGTGCGGACAACGTGGGCGGGTTGCAGCTTCCGGACTTCCTGAAGGGCGCACGCGTCGTGCAGTCGCCTGCCACGGCCGCTCCGCTGCCGTCCACCGACCTCACCCCCATCGCCGAACCGCTCCCCGCCGACGCCCTGCTGGGCGGCGACGCGTACGGCTCGCTCGGCGGCGGAGTCGGACTGCGCTGCTCGCTCGGTTTCAACGGCACCGACAGCTCGGGCGGTCCGGTGAACATTACGGCAGGACACTGCGACCCCAACCGGGACGCTGCCGGCACCTCGGAGGCGTCGGAGGCGTTCTCCCTGGTCCCGGGTGGCACCGGTCCGCGGATCGGCACCTTCGCCAAGACCAGCCTGGACATCCACGACTACTCGATCATCCGGGCCGACGACAGCGCCGCACACCGCTTCGAGAACAACGGCGTCCGGGTTCCCGGCGCAGCACCGGTCGCCATCACGGGTACGGCCGACCCGATTGTCGGCGCCCCGGTGTGCAAGTCGGGTCTGACCACCGGTTTCACGTGCGGTGTCGTCACGTCCGTCGCGCAGACCGTTTCGGTCGGTGAACGCACGCTGGCCGACAGCTTCTCGACGAGCATGTGCGCCCTGCAGGGCGACAGCGGCGGCACGATCGTGACCGGCACGCTGGCACTCGGAATTTCGAGCGCCTCCAACGTCGGGCAGTACCCGATCTGCCAGGTCGCGGACGTCGTCACGTTCGTCCTCGGCGAGAGCCCCGAGTTGTTCGCCACCCCGATCAACGAGGTGCTGGCCGAGAACCCGGGTCTGCGCGTGCGCACCTCGTAACGCACTCCACCTGCGACAGCGGCCCGCTTCCCATTCGGGAGGCGGGCCGCTGTCGTCGGACGCGCACTCAGGCCGCGTTGGGCCGGACCACCCGGGCCCGGACCGAGGCCGACGTCTCCACGCGCACGATCTACAACCACTTCGAGGGCAAGGAATAGTTGTTCTTCGCCGTGATCGAGGACAGCGCGACGCGGGTGGCCGACAGTCAGACGGACATGATCGACCGGCACCTCGGCGAGGTGAACGACCTCGAGTCGGACCTCGTCGCACTCGGCCGTGAGTGGGTCACGATCCCGACCCAGGTCTTCGCGGACCACTTCGCCACGGCGCCGTCCCCCTCGGCGAACGAGGTGTCGGCCATCGTCACCGACGGGGTCGCGACCTTCCTCGACGGCTACCGAGCGCGCGGGAACTGATCAGGCGGTGGGCTCGGGCGCGGGCGAAACGAACGGCGTGTTGATGGTGACGAGGTACTGGATTCCGAGGATCACCAGTGCGGCGCCGCCCACGAAGATGGTTCCGGCCAGCCCGCCAGCGGCGAAACCCGCCAGCAGCCCACCGAGGCACCCGACCGGCGTGCCGATCACGGTCACGGCGAACAGGCCGCACCCGACCGCGAGACCCACGGCGCCGAAGATCACACCGAAGATCAGGCCGCCGATCAGCGTCGCGTAACCGAGGTAACTGTTGAAGTCGGCGAGCGCCGAGTCGTCACGCTCTTCCTGTGTGTCGAATCCGTCCTGCGCAACCGATTTCAGGGACGACGCGACGTCGGCGGGAACCTGCGGGGTGAGCGTCACCGTCCGCCCGTCGAGGTCGGCGTCGATCGGATAGACGGCGTCGCCGACCCGAATCGTGAGCGGCAGTGCGGCCACCACCGTGCCGCTGTCGTCCACCACCTCGATCGCTTCCCGGGTGTCGGTGATCCGGAAGGCGCCCGCGTCGATCGACGTGACGACGGACTCCCCCTCGGCGTGCGCCTCGTAGCCGATGTCGGACGAATCCTGCTGCGTCAGTGGAGCTGTGTGTGCGGTCCCGGCGGAGATCCCGAGGGCCGCGACGACGAGGAACGCTGCTCCGGTGACGGCCCGCAGGTTCCGTGCGAAGCGGCCGCTCATGCCGTGGGTTCCGGTGCGACGAACGGACTGTTGATGGTGTTGAAGTACTGAATGCCCAGAACCACCAGGGCGCCGCCGCCGACGACGATGGTGCCGGCGAGCGCGACGAGGGGCGCGACGATCAGCGCACCTCCGATGCACCCGGCCACCGGCCCCGCGAGGCCCAGGAACGGAATCACCAGCGCAGCCGTTCCGGGGATGACGCCGATCGCGCAGCCGATCGCGCCGCCGATGATGGCGGCGACGATCGCGGTGATCGCGCTCGTGATCCCGAGTTGCTGCTGGAAGTCGTCGAGTGCGCGGTCGTCGCGTTCCTGTTTGTCCTGCGGTGCGGCGACGTCGTCGAGGGTGAGGCGTTCCGACACGGGAACGGGGGTCGCGGCCGCCGGATCCATGTTCGGGACGAGCCGCAGGACGCGAGCGGACTCGTCGACCGCCACGGCGAAGGGATGCTGCAGGTCGTCGACCCGGAAGAAGGTGGGAATGGAGGCGACGACGCGGCCGCCGTCGTCGACCACGTCGACGGTGTCGTTCGCGGCGTTGATCGAGAAGGCGCCGGCGTCGAGGGTGGCCACAGCGGCGTCACCGTCGCGGGCGGTCTGGTAGTTGATGTTCGGGATGCCCTGTTCCGCACCCGGCTGGGGTGCGGCGGCCGGATCCGCGTATGACGTGGCCGCTCCGACGCCCATCGCCGCGACGACGAGCATGGAGGTGGCAGTAAACCGTCGGAGGTTCATCGAGGTCCGTTTCGAGAGCAGCGCTGTGACGGACGAAGGTTAGCCTAAGCATGGGATAACCAGGCAGGTCACCTCCGCGGGTGTGACGAGGTTCACTTCCGCGACGCCGCACAACGACGAACCGCCCGCCTCCGAAGGGAGGCGGGCGGCGTCTGAGGTACTGCGGGATGCGGCTACTTCACCCACTTCGTGGTGCCGGGCGGTGCGTTCAGCGTGTTGATCAGGTCGATACCGGCGATGGCCAGCGTGGGGCCGCCCACCACGATCGTGCCGAGAAGGGCACCGATTCCCGCGCCCGTCACGCCGAACGGCAGGCATCCGAAGACCGCGACCGGCGTCCCGACCACGCAGCCGACAGCGAATCCCAGGATTCCGCCCACGATGGTGCCGCCGAGACTGCCGACCGTCATCGCGATGCCGAGCTGCTGCTGGAACGCCGACTGGGCCCTGGTGTTCTCGTCGATCGACGCCACGTCGTGCAGCGCGATGGGCGTGATCCGATCCTCGGGCGAGATCGGCGTCGCCTCGGCCTTGTCGACGCTCGGCGTCAGGCGCAGGGTCTTTCCGTCTTCGGTGATCTCTTCCTCGAACGGGAACTGCAATCCGTCGAACCGGTACGCAAGCGGGAGGGAAACGACAGTTGCCCCACCCGCATCCTTGATCGCGACGGACTTCCCGTCCGATGCGAGCGCGAAGGCGCCGGCGTCGATCGTGGTCACGACCGTGCGGTCCTCGATGTGGGACTCGTATCCGATTTCGGTGCCGGGTTCGGCGACGGGTTCCGCGACCGCCACCCCGGACCCGGTCGCGAGCACACCCACCAAAAGTGCCGAAGTCGTAACGAAACGACGCAACTTCATTCCATCCCCTTAAGGTTTCAACCCCATCCGTTGCTAAACAGTAACTTGCGGCTGTGACAGATCCCAATTGAGTCTCGCCTCGAGAAAAGGGGCTCGCGAAATAGTCTGCGTAGGGTTATGAAAAATTGCGCCCAGAACGGCAGCGGGATCGAATTCCAAGAATTGCACCAGTCAGGGATGTAGTTATTCCTACACAAAGCGGGGAACCGGTCGGTTTCTTCTCCGCGGCCCCACGCACAACTCGGCCCCGCCGTGGGAGACTCGACGGGGCCGGGCGCTGAGGCGAGGCGCTCTACTCGTCTCTGTCCGCGTAGATCGACGTCCCCGGAGCGGCGTTGTACGTCTCCCACAGCTGGTATGCACTGACACCGAGGGTGGGGCCACCGGCGACGATGGTTCCGACGACCCCGCCGATACCGGCCCCAGTCACCAGTCCGGCGACGCAGCCAGCGGGAAGTGTTGCTATACAGCCGATTCCGGCCCCTGCAATCGTTCCGACCAGGCTTCCGACCGTGACGGCAATGCCGACCTGCGCACCGAACTGGCCGAACGCCCTGTCATTCTCCTCGCGGGACGCGACGTCGCGGAACGGCAGCGAGGGAACCGCGGGCGCCGCCGTTGCCGGAACAGGCGCCGCAGGAGCGGGTGCTGCCACTGGCCCCGCGTGCGACACTCCGGCAGCAAGACCCATGGCGGCCACGGCAATGCCTGCCGTCACTGCAGCTTTTCTCACGATCATTGATGCCTCATTTCAGGAGCGTCCCGACGAAGTACTGGTGTGATCGAAGTGCACTGCACGGCCCCCCGTGCGGCCGCTGGCCAGGGCCGGAAAACACGCTCAGAGTAACAGCGGAATCACGGCCGAAATGTTCATTGACGAAAAATTCATCGCGCCCGCAAGTTACCGATCGGTAGCAAATCGAGCGGGTGTAATTCGCGCGAATTACACGAGATGAATTACGTCACTCGGCGTGGTTATCGACAGGACGGACGTGAGTGCGCGGAATATTTGCCCATCGTTATCCGGCCGCAATGCAACCGCGTCGAATTCGTGACGAAAACGACCCCTGAAGCCCTCTCACGAAGCCGCTCGGACGGCCTCCGGCGGCTGCCGGCCGAAGTTAGGGCGACCTTGGGTGAGCGCCGCAATTCCGACCCTTTAACGTGACGAACAGAAAGTCCGATTGTGGCATGCACCACATGCCCTATCGGCGCCCGAGCTGCAGAGATCCCGCCGAACACCGGTATGTTACCCACAGGTAGACTAATTAAGTTACTAGCCGGTAACTTAGCAAGCGTTAGGATCACGAGCAGTCCCGAGGTGGCCGCCCTGCCGCCCTGAAACGAAAGGCCGCGACATGAATGCCCTGACGATCACGTTGGGCACCATCGGCGTGCTGCTGAGCCTCGTATGTTGGTTCTCCTTCATCACTGGCGCATTGAAGATGGTCAACGTCGTCCGGATCGGCCAGTCGGCCCCGGACCGATGGCGCCCCTTCTTCCCGCGCTTCAAGCAGATGTGCGTCGAGTTCATCGCGCACACCCGCATGAGCAAGTTCCGCACCGTCGGCTGGGCTCACTGGCTGGTCATGGTCGGCTTCATGCTCGGAGCCATCGTGTGGTTCGAGGCGTACGGGCAGACGTTCGACCCGGCGTTCCACTGGCCGCTGGTCGGCAACACCGCCGTCTACCACTTCATCGACGAGATCCTGGGTCTCGGCACGGTCATCGGTATCACCACACTGATCGTGATCCGCCAGCTCAACCACCCCCGCGTGCCCGCCCGGCTGTCCCGTTTCAGTGGTTCCGACTTCAAGGCCGCGTACTTCGTCGAGGCCGTCGTCCTCATCGAGGGCCTGGGCATGATCTTCGTGAAGGCCGGCAAGATCGCCACCTACGGCCACGCCAACCCGTGGACCGACTTCTTCACGATGAACCTCGCGAAGCTGCTGCCCGCGAGCCCGAACATGGTCGCGTTCTTCGCCTTCGTCAAGCTGATGTCGGGCATGATCTGGCTCTACGTCGTCGGCCGCAACATCACCTGGGGTGTCGCCTGGCACCGGTTCGCGGCGTTCGCGAACATCTACTTCAAGCGTGAGGACGACGGCGACGTCGCCCTCGGTGCGGCCAAGCCCATGATGTCGGGCGGCAAGCCCATCAACATGGAGGACGCCGATCCGGATACCGACACGTTCGGCGCCGGCAACATCGAGGACTTCTCCTGGAAGGGCTGGCTGGACTTCACCACCTGCACCGAGTGCGGGCGCTGCCAGTCGCAGTGTCCCGCGTGGAACACCGGCAAGCCGCTGTCGCCGAAGCTGCTGATCACGTCGCTGCGCGACCACGGTTATGCGAAGGCCCCGTATCTGCTGGCCGGTGGCCGCAAGGACATGGGCGGCGACGAGGTAGGCCTGGTGAACGGTGACGGCGCCGTGGACGAGGCCAAGCTGGCTGCGATCCCCGAGGCTGCACGCCAGGAGGCCGAGCGCAAGCTGGTCGGCGACACCGTCGAAGGCGAGCTGGCTCCGGTCATCGACGCCGAGACGCTGTGGAGCTGCACCAACTGTGGCGCGTGTGTCGAGCAGTGCCCCGTCGACATCGAGCACGTCGACCACATCATCGACATGCGCCGCTACCAGGTGCTGATCGAGTCGGAGTTCCCCTCCGAGCTGGCCGGCCTGTTCAAGAACCTCGAGAACAAGGGCAACCCCTGGGGTCAGAACTCCAAGGACCGTCTCAACTGGATCAATGAGATGGACTTCGAGATCCCGGTGTTCGGCCAGGATGCAGACAGCTTCGAGGACTACGAGTACCTCTTCTGGGTCGGCTGCGCCGGCGCCTACGAGGACCGCGCCAAGAAGACCACCAAGGCCGTCGCCGAGCTGCTCGCCACCGCCGGCGTGAAGTTCATGGTGCTCGGCGCCGACGAGACGTGCACCGGTGACTCCGCTCGCCGCGCAGGTAACGAATTCCTGTTCCAGCAGCTCGCCATGCAGAACATCGAGTTGCTGAACTCGGTCTTCGACGGCGTCGAGCAGCGCAAGCGCAAGATCGTCGTCACCTGCGCCCACTGCTTCAACGCGCTCGGCAACGAGTACCCGGAGGTCGGCGGCGAGTACGAGGTCGTTCACCACACTCAGCTGCTCAACCGCCTGGTCCGCCAGAAGAAGCTGATTCCGGTCGCGTCCGTCGGTGAGGACGTCACCTACCACGACCCCTGCTTCCTCGGCCGCCACAACAAGGTCTACGACGCACCCCGCGAGTTGATGGAAGCCTCCGGCGCGAAGCTGAAGGAAATGCCCCGTCACGGCGAACGGTCCATGTGCTGTGGTGCCGGTGGTGCCCGCATGTGGATGGAAGAGAACATCGGCAAGCGCATCAACATCGACCGGGTCGACGAGGCGCTCAGCACGGATCCGAAGAAGATCGCGACCGGCTGCCCGTTCTGCCGCGTCATGCTCACCGACGGCGTCACGGCTCGCCAGGAGTCCGGTCAGGGCGAGGGTGTCGAGGTCGTCGACGTCGCCCAGCTGATGCTCTCGTCCATCACGCGTCTCGAGCCCGAGAAGCTGAGCGAGAACATCACGGTCATCCCCCGCGAGAAGCCGGCCGAGCCGGCAGGATCGCCGGCAGCAGCCGAGGCCAAGGCCGAGGTGGTGGAGAAGGAGCGCGTCGAGGAGGTCGAGGAGGCCGCTGCAACGCCGGCCGCCACGGAAGCTCCCGCGGGCAAGGGCCTGGCGATGAAGGGCCTGGCCAAGGCACCCGGGGCGAAGGCACCCGGCGCCAAGGCACCCGGCAAGGGGCTCGGCATGGCAGGCGGGGCGAAGGCACCCGGCGCCAAGAAGGCTGCTCCTGCTACGGCCGAGGCTGCCGGTACGGAGGCGCCCGCAGCGGAGGCACCCAAGCCCAAGGGCCTCGGACTCGCCGGCGGCGCGAAGGCACCGGGCGGCAAGGGTCTGCAGATGAAGGGTGCCGCCAAGGCTCCCGGCGCGAAGGCCGCCGCTCCGGCTGCCGAAGCACCGGCGACAGAGGCTCCCGCAGCGGAAACCCCTGCTCAGGACGCCCCCGCGGCGAAGCAGAAGGGACTCGGACTCGCGTCCAGCGCCAAGGCACCGGGCAAGGGTCTGCAGATGAAGGGCAAGGCGAAGGCTCCCGGCGCGAAGGCCGCTCCCGCGGACGCTCCCGCCGAGCCGGCAATCGCCGAACCCCAGGCTGCCGAGCCCCAGGCTTTCGAACCGCAGGTCGCCGACACGTCCTCCGCTTCGGAGGCCCCCGCTGCCGAGGCGCCGAAGGCTCCCCCGGTGGCGAAGGCCGGTGGGCTCGGCTTCAAGAGCGGCGCCAAGGCTCCCGGAGCTCACAAGGCCGCGGCCCCCAAGGCCGCAGCTCCGAAGGCCGAAGCACCCGCGGCCGAGGCTCCCGCAGCTGAAGCACCGAAGGCCGAGGCAACCGAGACCGCGGCTCCGAAGGTCGAGGAGTCGAACGGCGACGGATCCAACGGCAAGGCACCGGAAACGGTGAAGGCTCCGCCACCGGCCAAGCCTGGCGGACTCGGTTTCAAGGCAGGCGCGAAGGCACCTGGCCGGAAGAGCTAGCCGACAGCAGTGAACAGCAGCGCCCCCACCGATCACGGTGGGGGCGCCGCTGTTTTCCGTGACGGCCCGCGTTGCGCACGGCGTAACCTCCGACATGATGACTTCGGGCGCCGATCTCACTTTTCGCCGCGCCGCCACGTACACGGTGGCGGTCATGGGCGGTGCAGTGGTCGTTGCGCTCCTCTCGGTCGCGTGGATGTCGATCGGGTCCGGTGACTGCGCCGAGTCGATGATGGAGTGTGCCCGCGGAGAAAAGTACGTCCTTGTCTTCGGCCCACCCGCGTTGCTGCTCGTGGGCGGGGTCGGAGCTTTCGTGCAGACCTACCGGGTCTGGCGGGCCGGTGGCCGGTGGCAGGTCTGGCAGGGAGCGGGCTGGATGTTGTTCGTGTTCATGCTCATCTACGCCTCACTGTCGGCTGGCGCTCTCACCGAGATCTGACCTACCGTGGTCCGGCTCCGCCGCGGCCCGGCGTTCCGCCGCCCATCGGCTGGGCGGGTGCCGGGTTCTGCACGGTGTATTCCTGCACGGTGCCGTCCTGTGAAGTGTCGTCCTGCGCAGTCTCGTCGGCGGACGATGCCTGTTCGACGGACGAGGTTGTGGTGGTCGTTGCCGAGGGCGTGTCGTCCCGGCCGACCAGTAGGGTTGCCGCCGCTCCTGCGCCGAGGAGGACGAGCGCGGCGGCGCTTGCCGCAACCATCCATCCCCGGATACCGGACTTCTGTGTCTTCCTCACCGGCACACTGGTCGGCGCGACGCGTCGGGTCGGCGCCTCGGCCGATGCGGACGGGGGCAGCACGCGCGACGCTGCCGCCACGATCGGTCGTGGCGCCGCCGGTGGTTTCACCCGCGGTCCCGGTGCCGACATCACCCGGGAACCCGACTGTTGTAGCGATGCCCGCTCGGCGATGGCCGCCGCACCGCGGGCGGACGCGGTCGCCGGCTCGGGTGACACGACGAGTGCGACGTTCACGGCCGTCGAGAGCAGTTCCGTCACGAGCGGGACCGCCGCTCCGCCGCCGAGGAGGACGACGGCGTCGACTGGGGTGCCGGTCTCGTCGAGGCGTTCGAGTTCGCGGGCCACCGTGTTCGCGGCGCCGGTGAGTGATCCGCGGATTACTTCCTCGAATTCGGAACGCATGACGCGTATCTGGCGTCGGATGCCGGGAAGCGCGACGGTCACCACGGCAGACGTGTCTTGCGACAACCGCTCTTTCGCACTCCGGCAGCGGGCGGCGAGTTCGGTCAGCGCGCCGCGGTGGGCAGGATCGTCTACGTCGAAGTCCGGGTTCGCGTTCTGGACGAGCGCGACCACATGTCCCATCAGCAGCCGGTCGGCGTGGTCTCCGCTGAAGTCGGTGCTCCGCGTCGATCGGACCACACCGAATTCGGCGCCGCGCCTCGTGGCCAGGGTCAGGTCGAGGGAATGGGCTCCGACGTCGCACAGCAGCAGTGTCGAGAATTCGTCGAGTTTCTCGACCCGGGAGATCCATGTCAGTGCAGCAGTGGTTTCGGGGATCACCGTGACCGTGCGATTCTGCAAGAGGCCCCATCGTCGGATCTCGTCCTCGAGTTCCTCGACGGCGTATCCCGACCAGGCTGCGGGAGCCGCGACCACCACATGGTCGGGCACCGGGGTGCGGCCACGAATGAGGCAGTCGAGCGCGGTGGTCACCAGCTGCACGGCCGGGGTCCGGGTCCCGTCGTCGCCGATCACCGGAACGGGATCGCCGACCCTGTCGATGAAGTCACGAAACACGATGCTGCCCTGAGGAAGCGGTCCGCTGCGGTGCGGGCCGAGGGTGGGTGCGCTGCTCGACGACAGCGCGAGGTCGGCCGAGTGCCGCACCACCGTGAATCCGTCGTCCGCCCGGTGCGTCGGCGATTCACCGTGCATCTGCGCGGACACGAACGAGTCGGAACCCATACTGATCCCCATCGATGTCCGCATGTCGTGATCTCCGTTCCGTGGTGACGGCAGGCGCCTTTCCTGCCGATCGAAACGCTAGACCGCCTTCCTGTGCCGACCGCTGTGTGCTTGCTGCGATGTTCCTGTGTACGTGGCTTCGCGCGCCCCTAGGGAAGGTGCAGCGTCCTCCCATGGTGCGTTCGGTCAGCCGGTTCACCACCGAGGACGCCGATCTCCTGCTGTCGCCCCGGCAACGACGCGACCTTCTCGACTGTTTCGGCCTCTTCGGTATCCGGTTCGCGGTCAGGCTGATTCGCGCGGGCGCGACCGACGCGCCGGCACTGGCCCACGAGCTGACGGCGCACAGTGGTCTCGAGGACCTTCGCCGCACACTGCATCTGCAGTTCGGTCAGCGCAGCACCGAACTGAAGGCACACTCGGCGCTCAGATCGCTGAAGGCCACGCTGGCCCGCACACCGTCGTCGGCGAGCCGCAGCCTGGGCAGCGCTGCCGATCGGCTGCTCGCAGACACCCACGTGTTCCGGGAACTGCGGGTGTTGTCGGGACTGCGCACCAGCGGTCTGCAGTTGCGGGACACGGCCGTCGTCCTGCTCGAGCGGGTGCTCGGCGGCGAGGGCATGTCGCCGCACACGCGGCGCGGTCCTGCGAGGCCATGCTCGCGCGCTGACGCTCAGCGTCGGGCGACTCGCCTGACCTGTTCGCTCACGATGTTGATTGCTCTCTCAGGGCCTGGTTCACGATCGGGCCGACGACGGCGAGAGCGTCGGGTGACGTCATCTGCCAATGTGTGACAGGCACGGCGTGGTTGTGCACTACCCCCGTGACCGCGTTCTCCCATCCGCGGGCCGCCCTCCCGCCGGTGGCATCGTCGGCCGCCGCGGTGAAGAACACAATGTCTCCGTCGAAGCATGCAGGCCGGTACTCCGACATCAACCTCGAGTTTCGGTCCGCCGCCGACACGAGCCGCCTCACGACCTTCTCGGTGTGCTCTACGGAGTGCCCGGATATTTCGGCCAGCGCGACCGCGACACCACCGAGGCTCGGGTCGGAGATGCGCTCGACTGCTGTCGCTTCGATACCGAACCCACCCAGCAACTCACGCACCGAGACATCCGTGGGCGACCCTTCCTCGACCGCCGTCGCGCCGGCGAAGCTGTCCATCATGGCCAGCAATTCCACACCCTCGCCGGCTGCCTGAATCTGGACCGCCATCGCATGGGCGATGACACCGCCGAGTGACCAGCCGAGCAATCGGTACGGACCGGATGGTCGGATCTGGCGGATCTCACGGACGTACCGGTCCGCAAGTTCATCGAGAGACTCCGGAAGATAGCCGTCCTCGAGAATCGACGGACTCTGGATGCCGTAGATCGGCAGATCAGGTTCGATGTACTGACGCAGACCCGAATAGCACCACGACAGTCCGACGATGGGATGGATACAAAACAGCGGCGCTCCCTCTTCACCGTCCGCTCGGATCCGAAGCAGCGGCCCGAACCCTTCCTCCACCGGACCCGTGGCTCCGTTCTCGATCCGAGCGGCCAATGCTTCGACGGCGGGATCCGTGAACAGCCACTGCAACGGAACTGCCGCACTCAGGTCTTGCTTCAGTCGGGCGACGATCCTGGGCGCGACCAGGGAATTGCCGCCCAACGCGAAGAAGTCGTCATCCAGCCCCACCTGTTCGACACCGAGAATGTCGGTGAAGGCCGAGGTCACGATTCGCTCGACGCGCGTCGTCGGCCCCCGGAACTCCCGCTTCGTGAACGCCGGGGCAGGCAAGGCGTTCCGATCCAGCTTGCCGCTCGCGGTCAGAGGCAATTCGTCGAGCACCATCAGCACATCCGGCACCATGTACTGGGGCAGCGACCTGCCGGCCGTGGCACGGACCGATTCCACGTCGATCAACCGACCCCCTGTGGGGACCACGTACCCGACCAGCTGCTGACCGAACTCGCCGTCGTGCACGATCACAGCGGCCTGCACGATCGTCTGCTGCGCCACCAGCGCGGTCTCGATCTCGCCGAGCTCGATACGCAGCCCGCGCACCTTCACCTGAGAGTCCAGCCGACCCAGATACATCAGCTGTCCGCGTGGGTTCCACTTGACCACGTCCCCCGTGCGATAGAGACGCGTCCCTGCTGCCCCGAACGGATCGGCCACGAATCGCTCCGCCGTCAGCCGCTGGCGGCGATGATAGCCGCGAGACAGCTGCACTCCTGCCAGATACAGCTCTCCTTCGACCCCGATGGGCACCGGGTGGAGACGTCGATCCAAGACCAGTGCGGTGGTGTTCCAAACAGGTTCACCAATCGGGACCGATTCCCGCTCGAGTCCGTCGCATCGGTGGGACGTCGCAGTGACCGCATATTCCGTGGGACCGTACTTGTTGTCGAGACGAGCCTTCGACCGCGACGCACATCGCGCAGACAACTCCACCGGCAATTCTTCCCCACCGGCAAAAACACACCGCAACGAATCCGGTAGACACGCCTCCGGATCGGCCAGGAGCGCCGCCAGCATCGACGGTACGAACGCGGCCACGGTAACACCGGAGTCTTGCATCAGTGACAGCAGATAGTCCGGATCCCGATGACCGTCTGGACGCGCGACGATCATCCGGGCACCGACGGCCAGCGGAACCAGTAATTCCCACATCGACACGTCGAACGTCACCGGCGTCTTCTGCACCACGACATCGGAGTCGCCGAGCTCGTATTCGGCTGCCAACCAGGACATTTGGTTGACAATCGCGCGATGGCTGACCGAAACCCCTTTGGGCCGCCCGGTCGATCCAGATGTAAAGATCACGTACGCCAGATTTTCCGGCCGTGCGGGCGTCACGACTTCGGACTCCCCAACCGGCTCGGACGAATACACCGACAAATCGAGGGCGTCAACGTTCAGCACTCGATTCCGGGACGTGTCGAATCCGTCTCGGGAGGTGGACAGGACGCAGACGGGTCCCGTGGTTTCCAGGATGTAGTCGTTGCGTGCCGGGGGTTGATCAGGGTCCAACGGCACGAATGCAGCACCCGCTCGGAGCACCGCGTAAATTCCTGTCACCAACTCCAGCGACCGGCGCATCCCCAATGCCACCAACGACTCCGGTCCTACACCCTCGTCGATCAATCTTCGAGCCAATCGGTTCACCCGAGCAGAGAACTCGGCATACGACAGCGACTCGTTGTCGTACACGATTGCCACCGCGTCCGGTGTTCGGGCCACCTGCGCATCGAATCCGTCGAGCAGCAGTCCATCCGGGACGTCGTGTCCCGTGATGTTCCACTCGCGCAGCATCTGACGCCGCTCGTTCTCTTCGACGATCGAGATGTCGCCCACCGGCATCATCGGATCATCCACCACCGCTTCGAGAATTCGCACGAACCGCCGCGCGATCTCGCGCACCGTCGCGCCGTCGAACACATCCGTCGCGTAGGACAGCCTTCCCACGAATCCACCCCCGCCATCCGCCGACTCACCCACGGTCATCGACAGGTCGAACTGCACCGCTTGCCGATCGACCTCCACCGGCGAGACCGTCAATCCCGGAAGCTCCACCGCCGGCCGACTGAAGTTCTGAAACGCCAACATCACCTGGAACAACGGAGAGAACGACTGAGACCGAATCGGATTCAGCTTTTCCACCAATCGTTCGAACGGAACGTCCGCCCGAGAGAACGCCTCGAGATCGGCATCGCGCATCCGCCCCAGTAGCTCCGCGAACGATTCGTCCGGCTGGTACTGCGCCCGCAACACCAACGTATTGACGAACATGCCCACCAGATCGTCCAACGCCGCATCACCACGGCCCGCGATCGGCGACCCGATCGCGATATCGGTCGCCCCACTCAGCCTCGCCAAGAGCACCGCTAACGCCGCATGCACCACCATGAACAGCGTCGCACCCGCCTCTCGCGCCAGCGACACGAGACGCGCCACCGTTGCCGCCGGCACGGTGAAATCCACGCTGGAACCGAGGCCCGACCGCACCGCCGGGCGTGGCCGGTCGGTAGGTAACGCCAGCGCATCGGGCAGCCCCGACAACGCATCCAACCAGTACGCGATCTGCTGCGACATCAACGATCCCGGATCGTCCTCCGAACCCAGCACCTCCCGCTGCCACAACGCGTAATCCGCATACTGCACCGGCAACGGCGTCCAGGACGGCTCGTGCCCTGCGTGCCGCGCGGCATATGCCACCAGCACGTCTCGGCCCATCGGCGCGGTCGAGAAACCGTCCGCGCAGATATGGTGCACCACCACCGCCAAGACGTGCTCGGACTTCGACATCCGGTACAGCGCCCCGCGCACCGGCACCGATTCCGTGACCTCGAAGCCCGCCGTGAGCAATGCGGCCACCCGCATCCGCAGCTCTTCCTCGTCCGCGACCGGAATCGGCGTCAGGTCCATCGACACTCTCGACGCATGCACGATGCGCTGTGCCGGCCCCTGGGCCGAGTCCGGGAACACCGTCCGCAAGGCCTCGTGCCGAGCGAACACGTCGAGCACCGAAGCCTGTATCGCTGCCACATCCAGTTCACCGGACAGGCGGACCACAAGCGGAATGTTGTATGCCGCCGACTCCGGGTCGAACTGGTTGAGGAACCACATCCGCTGCTGCGCCAACGACAACGGAATCCGCGCCGGCCGCACCCGACGGGTCAACGCCGGCCGCCCACCTTCACCGGCATGCTGCTCGGCCCGCACCGCCAGCGCCGCCACCGTCGACGCCTCGAAGATCACCCGAACCGGCACACGGGTGTCCAACGCCGCACCCAACCGGGACACCACCTGCGTCGCAACCAACGAATTACCGCCCAACGCAAAGAAATCGTCGTCCAGACCGACCCGCTCGAGCCCCAGCACCTCCGCGAAAATACCCGCCACGACCTCCTCGACCGGCGTAGTCGGCGCCCGAAACTCCCGAACGACGAACGACGGCGCAGGCAACGCCCGTCGGTCGAGCTTCCCACTGGGATTCAACGGCAACGCGGCGAGCACGACCAGCACGTCGGGCACCATGTACTTCGGCAGCGATGTGCTCACCACCTCGCGTGTCGCCTCGACGTCGACGGTCCGCCCGCGGGACGGCAGCACATACCCGACCAATTGCTGACCGAATTCACCGTCGCGCACGACCACCACGGCTTGGTCCACCGACTCGTCTGCCGTCAGCGCGGCCTCGATCTCCCCGAGTTCGATTCGCAGGCCACGTAGCTTCACCTGGAAATCGGTGCGGCCCAGGTATTCGAGGTCACCGTTCGAATTCCACCGCACCAGATCACCCGTGCGGTACAGCCGCTCACCGCAGTCGGCGAAGGGATTGGCGACGAAACGTTCTGCCGTCAGCGCCCCGCGGGCGTGATAGCCGCGGGCGAGCTGGATTCCGGCGAGATACAACTCCCCCGGCACGCCTACGGGCACGCGGTGTAACCGGCGGTTCAGCACGAACGTGCGGGTGTTCCTGATCGGACTCCCGATCGGTATCGGACCCGCCACGCCCTGCAGGCAGCGATGCACAGTCGAGGTCACCGTGGCTTCCGTCGGACCGTAGGTGTTGTCCAGCACTGCCTCGGTGCGCGCGGCGAACCGAGCGGCCAACTCCGAGGGCAGCGCTTCTCCGCCGACCGAGACGTACCGCAGCGACCGCGGCAGCGCGAGCGACGACTCCGCGAGGAACAACGCGAGCATCGACGGCACGAATTCCAAGATCGTGACGTGCCACCGGTCCGACAGCCGCAGCAGGTACTCGGGGTCACGATGTCCCCCAGGCTCGGCAATCACCAATCGGGCGCCGACCTGGAGTGGATAGAACAACTCCCACACCGATGCGCCTATTGCCTCACGTCAAGATGCGCGCGAAGTCTGATTCGTTGACTCATTCGAGA
>NZ_JASHKU010000180.1:0-221 GCF_030056875.1 Rhodococcus sp. IEGM 1351
GGGGCGCGCCGGTCTAGGTCGATCTGGACCGCGTCCGGTACCGGGCTCTTCTCGTGCTGCTTGTCTCGTGGATCCTGTTCCAGGATATCCATGTCGAAGTCGTACTCGACGTCACCGTCTCGTTGTGGAAGGACTTAGCCGGAGAAGACAAGACGGGCACCGTCGACGTCCAGTTCGTGCTTCCAATTTGCGACCAACAGGCTGGCTACGGCGGTGCCAAT
>NZ_JASHKU010000181.1:0-220 GCF_030056875.1 Rhodococcus sp. IEGM 1351
GCGCGCTGCGGATGGCGCCGGTCCACGACGTCGATCACTCGGCCACCGTGCGGGACCTCGAACACCTCGTCGCCGAATCCCGCGACGCCGGTGAGCTGCCGCGGGAACTGTCGCCCCTGCTCGACCGGATCCTCGACTTTCCGACCCGCACCGCCGGGCACGCGATGCTTCCCCGCGCCCACGTCGATACCGTCCGGGCCCACGATTCCCTGAGCAGTGT
>NZ_JASHKU010000182.1:0-220 GCF_030056875.1 Rhodococcus sp. IEGM 1351
GCACGAGCACCCGGACACCGCACCCGCGGGAGCGAACGACTTCTCCTGCACACCCGCCCCGGACCACCCGGAGCCGGTGGTGCTCGCGCACGGCACCGACGCAAGCGCCGACGCGGACTGGGCCGCCCTGTCGCCCATGCTCGCCGCGGACGGCTACTGCCTGTTCGCGCTCAACTACGGCGGAGCGCCGGGTGCCGATTCCTACGGCACCGCGGACAAC
>NZ_JASHKU010000183.1:0-220 GCF_030056875.1 Rhodococcus sp. IEGM 1351
TCCCGACGTCGGCGTGGGGCGGGTACTCGGGCTCCAGGCAGTACCAGGAGGACGTCGCGCGCGCGCCGGCGCGGGCAGCACCCGCGCCCGCATCGGGCACGAGACCATCGGGTACCGCTTCGCAGAACCGCAACCGCGCGCCGTCAACCCCTAGGCGATCCGATGCTCGCCGGTTGAGCTGTCGGATCGCGCGCGGGTCCGGACCCGCGCGCCCGACTCC
>NZ_JASHKU010000184.1:0-218 GCF_030056875.1 Rhodococcus sp. IEGM 1351
CGTCTCGCCGCGCCAGGACCCGACCTACGGCCCGTGCCACGGGCTGGCCCCGCACAGTCAGACACCGCCGGCGACGGACGCGACGATCTCGCTCCAGGCCCGCCCGCACGCGGCCCACCCCCCCCACGCCGACCCCCCCACCCAGCCGGCCGCCACCAACAGCCGCGCCCCCCCCCGCGACAGCCACCTCGAACTCGCTCGTCGCGCTGTCATCGGTG
>NZ_JASHKU010000185.1:0-218 GCF_030056875.1 Rhodococcus sp. IEGM 1351
CCTGCAGGGTGCGCCGGCGCAGCGGATCCGCGCCATGGGCACGCTGCCGGCGGTGCGCGCCGCACGGGACGGGGGCGCATGCCCCGCCCCCGCGCCCCCGCAACGAGCGACGCGGGCCCCCGCCTCCGGGCCCCGCCGGCGCCGACCCGCCGGCGCCGTTCCACCGGGTCACGGCCGGTCCCCGGGCCTGGGCGGTCCGCGCGGCCGGGGCCGAGCCC
>NZ_JASHKU010000186.1:0-217 GCF_030056875.1 Rhodococcus sp. IEGM 1351
CCAGCTCCGCAGCATGTCCCTGCCGGTTCTGCTGTTGACACCGCCCGGCACATGACGGAGCAGCACTGCCGCTGCCCAAACCCCGACGAGGTTCCCTATCACGGCCCCCCGTTCGTCACCGACCCCCCCCCGCACCTGACCCCCCACCCCCCCCGACCCCCCCACCGAGCCGCCGCAGCAGACCGACCGCCTCCACAACACCCCCGCGAACCCTCCC
>NZ_JASHKU010000187.1:0-217 GCF_030056875.1 Rhodococcus sp. IEGM 1351
GCGGGAGCGGGTTTCGGGGGCGGGGAGGTCGGGGAGCCGGTGTCGCCCGGGGGTCTGGCAGTGGTGGCGGGCGGGCGGGCGCGGGGCCCGCGGGGCGCCGAGGGCGGGCGGGCTCGGCGCGGGCTGAGGGCGCGGGCGTGGGCGTGGGACGGGTGCAGCCAGTTTCGGGCGCTGTGTGGGGGAGCGCGTACGGGTTGGTGCGGCGCGAGGGGCAGGT
>NZ_JASHKU010000188.1:0-217 GCF_030056875.1 Rhodococcus sp. IEGM 1351
GCCTTGGTGGCGCCGGGGCTGGCGCAGCAGGGGCGCGGTGCGGCGATCTGGCGGAGCCCGGGGCGGTGTCCCCCGGCGGCGGGCCCCGGGGCGGGGGCGGGGCCGGGGCGCCCGGGGCGCCGGGCGGTCGGTCGCGGGGGGGTCGGCGCGGGGTGGGCCGGGGGTGCGGGGCGGGGGCAGCGGAATGCTGACCCCGGGGCGGCTGGGTCTCGGGCGG
>NZ_JASHKU010000189.1:0-216 GCF_030056875.1 Rhodococcus sp. IEGM 1351
GGGGGGTTGTGGTTGGCGGTTGGGTTGGGTGTGGGGGTGGGGGGTGCGGCGGGTGGGGGGGGTGTGGGGTGGGAGTTCGAGGGTGGTGGGGGTGGTGGTGTTTTAGGGGTCGGGGGTGGGGTCGCGGGGGCTGGTGCCGAGTGGGGGGTCGGGGGTGGTGTGGCTGGTGCGCCAGGGGGGGCGGTCGTGGGTGCGGGGGTTGGTGGGGGGGGGGGG
>NZ_JASHKU010000018.1:0-41774 GCF_030056875.1 Rhodococcus sp. IEGM 1351
CGATCGAGCAGATCGTGATGCTCTGCCACGAGATGGCCCGGCAGATCGTGCAGGATCCGATCGTGCGGGCCGGGATTCGCATCACCCTCGAGCTCAGTGCCGACGATCGTGGCCCCGCGGGCCCGTACTTGGATTGGATCGCCGCCTGTCAAGGGTTGGCGGCGCGTGCGGTCGACGAGGGCGACCTTGTGGACACTATCGACCCGCCGGCGTTCGCGCGGTTCGTCATCGGCGCGTTCACCGGGGTCCAGACCGTGTCTCAGGTCCTGACTCATCGCGTGGATCTCGAGCAGCGGGTGGACGAGATGTGGGGGTTCCTGTTGCCGGGGATCATGCCGACCGCCCGGCATCCCGGCATGATGCGGATCCGGGCTGCCCGCACCGACGTTCCCGTCACTGGATCGCCCGACCGTCAGGGGTAGTGCGCTCAGCGCCGGAACGACCGCGCATGTTCGCAGACCGATAAGTGCGCCATCGCACTCCGCCGGCGACAGCGAGCGGAACAACGATGGGATGACTTCCGGGCCGGTGTTCGTGCAGGTCTGCTCGCGTGCCGGGTGCTGGTCCGCAGGAGCGCCGCGGCCGATGTCATCGGGGAGATCATCGAGGACTATGCGGCAGTGAGGCGCACCCGGTGGTGGTGGGCACGAGTGGGCGCTGGTGCATCGGTGGGCGGTCGCGGTCGACGATGCGCCGGTTGGTCTTTTCCCGACACTGAGGGCTTGACCATCGATCCGAGTCTCCACCACCCCCACCGCGGACCGGACCGCGATGTGCCCTCTCCTCGGGGTGGGCCGGATTTCACTCGCTGCTGGTTGACCGCAACTTGTCGTTGCGGAATTGTTATCGGACCGGTATAAATATTCACATCGTGTGCTGTGTGTCGCGATTCTCTGAACAATCGAACTGGAGTTACAAAGATGGACCTTGCTTTCTTGGCCGACTTCTTCTCGAACGTCTCCACCCTTCTCGGCGTCCTCGACTTCTTCTCGGGTTCTGCTGGGTCGCTCAGCGGCTAGTAGCGCTGGCCAGTAACTGAACTGGCGCTGCGGTGGCAGAAAGGGCTCCTGAGTCTACCTGCGGCCCCTTTCGCTGTACTGGAGCTTCCGGTTGTGTCTGCGCCGCGCTCGGTTCCTCGCGGGAAATGCCGTGAATGTCATTTTCCGTGCGGATGGGCCGACCGTTCAAGATCATTTTCTGATCCGGATGCTGACCTATCTCGATTCGGTAACTCGAAACTTTGAGATCCGAATTGTGTGTGTCGTCGAGTTGGGAGAACACGGGGCTGCCCTCAGCGAGAGGTGCCTCTCGTCGCGTGGCTGCGCGCCGAGGGGTGTCACGGCGCCGATCGCGGCGGCCCTTACACCCGACGCAGCGGTGTGTGCCCTCGTGGCGGCTTAGGGCCTCGCGGTCACGGTCTACGAGGTCGCCGAACTCGACCGCGTCTCGCAGGCAGCCAGTGGCCACGTCCGGCGCCCCTGCGATGCACATCGGCACCCGCGCCCAGGGATACCAGTGCGGTCTGCACGCGTCGTCGCCGGCGGAGATTCGGCGGCACTGCTTCGGCGGGACCGCGGCGATCTTCTACGTTCGCCCGGCCGTTGCGCCCGTCCGGGGTGAACACGTCGCCGCGCAGGCGGGTGGCCAGCACGTGCGACCCTTCTTGCTTCTCGAGCCAGATTCGCAGGGACTTCACCTGACTGTAGGCCTCGTCCGCGGTGAGCTACGCGAACGGCATCTCCGCGTCGAGCGCGCGTTCGATCATGTTCTGCGCCAACACGGTTTTGGTTGGCCATTGCAGCCCTCGCACACACCCAGACTCCGCCGGCGGCGGTCACCGCGAGGGCGGTGTTTTCCCGGCTGTTGGGGATGGGTCCGGTGATGTTGCCGTCGGCGTCGCGCTGATGGTGATGGTCTGCCCGGTCTTTGCGGGCGTGGCGGTGGGGGTGGGGGTGGGGGTGGGGGTGAATGAGTTTCGCTGGGCTTGCGGTTCTGGAGCTGCGCGAGTCCATCCGAGCCATGTCGTGCTCGGACTGCGACCGGTGGCTGCACCTTCGAGGTCGCCGCCTCGAAGTGGAAACGGAGGTACAGGTAGCTGCCGCCGACAACACCACCGACTGCTTCGGCGGTGGTGTTCCCGATCTCGGATGGTGTTCGTGCAGGTCGGGTCGCGTACCGGGCCGGGTGGTGCTTATGCTCGATCTCGGGAGTTCCGCCGAGCGAAGAGGTGTGTCAGCATGGCCCGAAACAGCGGAAATCGGCCGCTCGGTGGCCCGGAGTTGACGGTCGGTGTCCGGGTGCTGGTCCGCAGGAGCGCCGGGGCCGATCTCACCGGTGAGGTGGTCGAGGACTATGCGGCTGTGACCGACCCTGGTGGCGGTGGGCATGAGTGGGCGCCGGTGCATCGGCGGGCGGTCGCGCTCGACGACGGGCGGCGGGTCTTCGCCGACACCGAAGACCTGACCATCGATCCGGGCTTCCACCGCTCCGCCCCGGACCCGAACCTGGGCCCGGATTCGGGCGTGCGGACGCCCGGCCGACACCGGGGAGAACGATCGGCGGCAGCCGCTTCGTGGCCGGTACTGGGCGGCATCAGGCATCGGCACACGAATTGCCCTAGCAGTCAGTCGATTACATGTATGACGCGGATGAGGTCCTGAAGGGGTACGTCGATCTCACCGCACGATCTGTCGGGGTATGCCTCAGTCGTGGCATAGCCGCACCGGACGTGTTTCGCGCTGTGGTGTTGTTCGGAACTGAGGCGTCTTGCCTACCGTGTCCGGTATGAGAGGTGATGAGGCGCGCGTGGCCCGGGACTTCGCGGGGTGGTTGTCGTCTTAGGGATGGACGGTCCGCACCGATACGGAGTTCGTCGACATCGTTGCCGAGAAGGACGGCCGCCAGCTCTACGCCGAGGTCAAGGGTGCGACCGCCGCGCCGGGGTTGGATGTCGATACCGCCATCGGTCAGCTGGTGAGGCGGATGCCGAGCGAACCGGATCAGTCGGTGTCGTTTGCGTTGGTCGTGCGGGACGAGCCGCGATCGGTGGACGCGGCGGTGCGGGCACCTCAGCGGATTCTCGATCTGTTGGGGATGGCGCTGTATGCGGTCGATGAGGACGGTGGGGTGCGGCAGCTCTTCGGCCGCATATGAGACTTCCCGACGCGGGCCGGGACAGCCAGCAGGGTGGCCGGTAGCATCACCTCGCCCCGCGATGGTGGGGGTAGTGCGGTGATGGGGCGGTAGCTCAGTCGGTTAGAGCCGTGGACTCATAATCCATTGGTCGCGGGTTCGAGCCCCGCCCGCCCCACCGCGTTCATCGCCGGCCCCCAACAGGCCGGTGGAGGGACGGGTCAGGCCGCCCGGATCGAGAGTGTGCGAGGCAGTGACATGGCCGTGGCGGATTCCCTGTCGGTAGGTGGTGAATCTTTCAACACGGTGCTGCAGACCGGTGACTGCCGCGGCGTGGTACCTACCCCAGGTACCGGGTGGGTGTTGTGCCCGGTGACGGTCACCTGAGCCCGGATCAGGTGGCGCTGCGTTCGGCGGGTCCCACCGCGTCGAGCACGGCGGCACGCGTCGAGACGTCGGGGGTGAGAGCTGTATCGACGGTTCCGATGGTGAGCAGCTGCCGCCACCGGGCCTCGTCGAATGGCGATGGGCGCGTATCGGACAGGAACTCCTCGACGGTGTGGACAAAGCGCAGGGGGTCGTCCCGGAAGGGGAAGTGACCGGCGCCCCGGAAGATCTCCAGCCGCGAGCCCGGCATTGCCGCGTGCGCGGTGTGGGCGTGGCTGACGGGGATGACCGTATCCCGATCTCCCCAGATGAGTTGAACAGGAAGACTTGCCGTCAGATAGCAGCGGTCGAGCATGGTCACCGTCTGTCCGCGCCAGTCGACCACCGCCCGCAGGGTGCGTAGGTAGGCCTCGTGCGCGGTGGGGTCGGGCAGTTCGGTCAAGATACGCACCAGATCCGGTGTGTCGTGCAGCGTCGCACCGGGGTGCAGGGCAGTGCCGTGCAGCCGAGTCAACACCGTTCCCACCCACCGCACCGCGGGCACCGCTCCCGGCAGGCGCAGCAATTTCAGTGCCTCATTGAGGATCGGCGTCGCCGCGAGGCGCAGGAGTGGATGAACGTCGGTGGTGATACCGCCGGCGGAAACCAGGATGAGCCGATCCACCAGCTGTGGGAACTGGTAGGCGAACTGCATCGCGATGCCGCCGCCGAGCGAATGTCCGATCACGGTGGCGTGGTCGATTCCCAGGGTCGAGAGTAGATCGCGCATGCCGTTGGCGTAGGCGGCGACCGAATAGTCGGCACGGGGTTTGTCGGAGCGACCGTGGCCGAGGAGATCGGGTGCGATCACGGTGTACTCCTCGGCGAGGTGCGGGATGATCTCGGTCCAGGTCGACGAGTTGTCGCCGATGCCGTGCAACAGCAGCAGCGCGGGACCGTCACCGGCCATGCGGAAGGCGCGCCGGTACCCGTGGATGGTGCGGAACATCATCTGCGGCTCGGCATCGGGCACCGGCCGGAGCCTGCGCATGCGACTGGGGTTCATCGCACCCTCCTCGACTGTCGCGTTCTACGTCGATCCTTCGCTGCGCACCGTCGACACCGGTGACGACACGCCCCACCCGAGGGTGTCGACATCAGGAGGGTCGTTGCCTCCTCCCGTGCCCCGACAGGCGCGAGAACGTTCGCTGGTTATTCGCGGTGGAGGCCGCGGCGTTACACCCACGTCGGCGCGATTCGGGTCGAGTGTTGTTCACTCCCGGACGGGGACCCGATCAGTCCTTGTCTGGTATGTGGGTCGGCTACCGTGGGGGTTTGTGACAGCAGGTATTCCGGGGCCGTCGGACAAGATGACGCCGAGCCCCGAGGTTGGGCTCGACTTCGCTCGGGAATGGGTGGAGTTCCTCGATCCCGACGACGCCGAGCATCTCATCGCCGCGGACATGACGTGGCTGCTCTCGCACTGGACCTGCGTGTTCGGCACCCCGTCCTGCCAGGGCATCATCGCGGGCCGACCCGACGACGGCTGCTGCTCGCACGGCGCGTTCTTCACCGACGAGGAGGATGTCGCGAGGTTGCACGAGTCGGTGAAGCTGCTCAGACCCGAGGACTGGCAGTTCATGAAGCAGGGTCTCGGGAAGAGGGGGTACATCGAGGAGGACGAGCTCGACGACGAGCCGGCGCTGAGGACCCGCCGCTACCAGGGTGCGTGCATCTTCCTCAACCGTCCCGGATTCGAGGGTGGCATCGGGTGCGCGCTGCACTCGATGGCGCTCGAGCGCGGCCTCGAGCCGCTCGAGGTCAAACCCGACGTGTGCTGGCAGCTGCCGATCCGGCGCACCCAGGAATGGGTGGAGCGACCCGACGGCGAGCAGATCCTGAAGATCACGATCACCGAGTACGACCGCCGCGGGTGGGGTGAGGGCGGCGCGGACCTGGACTGGTACTGCTCCGGCTCGCCGGACGCGCACGTCGGCGCCCGGGCGGTGTGGCAGTCGTATGCGCCGGAGCTGACCGAGTTGCTCGGCGAGGCCGCGTATCGGGAGCTGGCGCGGCTGTGTAAGCGTCGCCAGGGCCTCGGCCTGATCGCTGTGCACCCGGCGACCGCGATCGCCGAGAAGACTGCGACCCCGAGTGAAATCTCGTCAACATGAGCGGTGTCGGCGACCAGCTTCGCTGCGATGAGCGGCGCGCACCGAGGAATCGCGAACAAGGATAGGGCCAGCTGTGAGCCGACTGGGCGGCAAGCCGCCTGATAACGGTACTCGTCCCTGCGCCGGGTCGCGGGCCGGCACGGCTTACGTTTGGCGCCTCGCGGGCGAGTGCGGCGCGGCGATCGCTGTCCCCGTGTAGCGGACTCCTTGTGCGGGCTATGGTGCCTTGCGTATGCGAGAGTCCTTGCGGCTCGCGTCGTGAGAGTGCCGGCCTGGACAATCAGCAGGCCAACGACTGCAGGTAGGTCGGGAGGGCGGTGATCCGGCAAGTTGGTCCCATCGACCGGGGGCCGGCAACCTCGAAAGACACCGACGACAGTCGGCCGACACAGCCAAACCTATGCTGATGCGTCATGTCACGAGGAGTGCGGGTGAATCATGGTTCACCTCGTGGTGCAGCATGAAGGGAAACGCTCATTCGATAGTGGTGGTGAGGAACTTTATGGATGCCGTAGTCACACAGTCCGAACTCCGCGGTGCCGGTGTCACGCTCGCTGCCGACCGGTGGGATCCACCCTCACCGGGGGCCCGCGGATCGGGCGTCGACCGGAAAGGCTTGGTGCTGTTGCTGCACGGCGGCGGGCAGACCCGGCATTCCTGGCGGAACACCGGCCGCAGCCTCGCGGCGGACGGCTGGTCCGCGATCGCCGTGGACGCGCGTGGGCACGGCGACAGCCAGTGGGCACCGGACGGGGACTACGGCATCGATGCGTTGGTCGCCGACCTGACGTCGATCGTCGGCGAGCTGGGGGAGAGGCCGGTGCTCGTCGGTGCGTCGATGGGCGGTATGACGTCGTTGATCGGGCAAGGGAGAACCCGGATCTCGCTCGCGGTCTGGTCTTGGTCGATATCGCACCGAAGGTCGAAACCAGCGGTACCGCGGAGATCATGGCGTTCATGCGCAGTGGTCTCGAGGGTTTCGCGAGTCTCGAGGAGGCTGCTGCGGCGGTCGCGGCGTATACCCCGAACCGGGTTCGCAAGCCCAACCCGGACGGGTTGCGCAAGAACCTCCGCCTGCGGAATGGCCGCTGGTTCTGGCATTGGGATCCGGCGTTCCTCCGCCAGGGCGACGAACCCACCCGCCAAGCGGACTCGATCGTGCGCTACGAACGGGCACGGAAGGCTGCGGCCGCGGTCGCGGTTCCCACGATGCTCGTGCGGGGCAAGCAATCCCATGTGGTCAGCGAAGAAGGCGCCAAGGAGCTGCTCGAGCTGATCCCGACCGCCAGATTGATCGACGTCGCGGGGGCCGGTCATATGGTCGCCGGCGACGACAACGATGTCTTCAGTGGCGGATTGAAGGGATTCCTCGACGACGACGTTGTCGCAGCGCATCACTGAAGGCGCGAGACCCTCGAAGTAACCGGACATGGGCTCAACCGGCTCATCTCGGATCTGCATCCGTGCCGGTTGCATCAACCGGATTCGCTCCGGAACTGGTCGCTGTCCGACCGAATGCCCCAGGCCCCTTCCTCTCGTGCCGTGTGCCAAGTGCTCGACGTCAGCGCGAAGCCCTCTGTCGATTGCCAGGGTGATGGGACCACCTCGTTGCCACGAGCATGGGACCACCCGAAGGTGTCATCGAGCATCGACCTCGCCTTCTGAATCACCTCGCGGCGAAGAAGAGGTGGATGTATCCATGACGCAACAGGATCGGGTTCGGATCGGCGAGGAACTCGATCCTGTTGCGTAGGAAAATAGATGACGAGTACATGCTGATCCTCCTGCCCAGCTTTCGAGCCGGTCGGCCTTCTCCCTCTCCGTCTGGTCCTGTTGGACGGCCAGCGACGCCGCGTCGGCACCGACCCCGCAAACTGCTGGCACACCACGTCGACCTCTTTGCCCCATTGAGCAGTTCGCCGCCTGCAGTGTGCGACGACTGCTCCGCCAGTGGTGTTCGTCCACTCGACATGCTGCGAGGATACGAATCCGCATCTGCACCGCGGGACGTTGTCCAGCGATGACGCTTTGGGCCGTGTTACTTCTTCGGGGCCGGGGGTGCGTTCAGCAGTGTGATGAACGGATCGGCGTTGGCGGCCATGGCGCCGAGGCCGCCGATCGCGGTTCCGGCGAGGGAGGCGCCCGCGCCGACCAGTAGTGCGCCGCCGATGCATCCGGCCACGGGGCCCGCGCCGAACAGCAGTGCTGCGGGTGCGGAGATCACGGCCCCGGCCACAGCTCCGAGGAGGCAGCCGCCGACCAGACCGGTTGCCGCGCCGAGGAAGCCGCCGACGGCCGCGGTGAGGGTGATGTTGTCTTTGACTCCGGCGGTGGCGGCGGGCAGGTCGACCTGCCGCAGAGGCAGGGTGGCCGGGGTTGCGGCGGCCGGGCTGGTGTCGGTGGTGAGGGTTGCGGTGCGGCCGTTGATCTGTGCGGCGACGGGGTGCGCGAAGCCGTCGACGGCGATCGACAGTGGCACCGACTCGACGGTGACGCCGTTGGCGTCGCGGACGATCAGGTGGTTGTTCTCGTTGCTCAGTGACCCGGCCGTGGTGTCGACGATGACCTGGTCACCGTTGCGGGTGAGGTTCCACCCCACCCCGGCGACCGGGGCCGGTGCGGGATCCGCGTGGGCGGTACCGGCGACGATTCCCATCGACGCGATGGTCATGGCAGCGACGGCCATCAGTTTGGACATTCTCATGTTCGTAGATTTCCTTCTCGAGGTGTTCCAGGGACCGTACGGTCCCTGCTGTGCTGGACGAGTCCGGCGGATGACGGCAGCGTCGGTGGACGCGGCCGAAGTCGCTGAATTGCTGTCGTGGGGGTGAGGACTGTCCACTGCGCTGTGTGGCAGCGAAAAGCGGGGGGGATGGTGTTCTGTGGAACGGTGTTCCGCGGGTGGATCAGCGTTCCCAGCTGTTGGTCAGTGAGTGGGTGTGAGGGCGTCGGCCGGTGAGGGTATCGACGCGGTCGGTCGCCGCAGGTACACCGCCCAGGTGAGCACCGCACACACGATGTAGAACGCGGCGAACACCCAGAATGCGGTGGTGGCCGACTTGTGTACCCCGAGGTACGACGCGCGCAGGACGAGGTTGATTGCGACTCCGCCGAGAGCGCCGACGGCGCCGGCGATTCCGATCAGTGCTCCGGACATGGTGCGTGACCAGACGGCGGCGGTGGGTGTGTCGTGGGGGTGTAGTGCTGCGGCTTTCGCCGCGAAGATTGCCGGGATCATTTTGTAGACGGAGCCGTTGCCGATTCCGGAGATGACGAACAGCAGGATGAATCCGACGACGTAGGCGGTCATGATGGCGGTGTTCGCGGCCCCCGGGGTTGCGTCGTCGACGGTGCCGGCGACGACGAGAATACCGGCGGCTGCCATCATTGCGACGAAGCTGTAGAGGGTGATCTTGCCTCCTCCGATCTTGTCTGCGAGGCGGCCACCGAGTGGGCGGGACAGGGACCCGAGGAGCGGTCCGATGAAGGCGATCTGGGCGGCGTGCAGGGCGGCGGTGGCCTGCATTGCGGGGGTCGCCGGAGCGCCGTTGGTGAGTCCGGCGAGGAAGTTGAGTTGCAGGATCTGGCCGAAGGCGAAGCTGAATCCGATGAATGATCCGAATGTTCCGATGTAGAGGAACGAGATGATCCAGGAGTCGCGGAACTTGAGCACATCGATCAACGATCGTGCGCCGGTCTTCTGGTCGGTGAGGTTGTCCATGTAGAGGGCGGCGATGACGGCGGCGATGCCGATGAGCACCAGGTACACCGCGCAGACGATCTGCGGGCTGCGGTTGCCCCAGGTGGCGATAACGAGCAGGCCGATCAACTGGATGGCCGGGACGCCGATGTTCCCACCGCCCGCGTTCAAACCCAGGGCCCAGCCCTTGAGGCGTTGCGGGTAGAACGCGTTGATGTTGGTCATCGAGGAGGCGAAGTTCCCGCCGCCGAGGCCGGCGAACGCGGCGACGATCATGAACGTGGTGTAGGACGTTTCGGGCCTCGAGATGAAGTACAGCGTCAAGGTCATCGGCACCGCCAGGGCCAGTGCGCTGATGATGGTCCAGTTGCGGCCACCGAATGTGGCGGTGGCGAACGTGTACGGCAGGCGTAGAACTGCTCCGACCAGTGTGGGTATGGCGACGAGGAAGAACTTTCCGGCTGGATCGATGTGGTAGACCGCCGCGGGCATGAACAGCACCATCACCGACCACACCGACCACACCGAAAATCCGATGTGCTCGGCGAGGATGGAGCCGAGGAGGTTCCGTCGGGCAATGTTCTTCCCGCCCGCCTCCCACGCGGCCTCGTCCTCGGGGTCCCATTTGTCGATCCGATGCCCGATCGATACCGGGGGAGGCGATGAGTTCGAAGGGCGCTGAGATAATGTTGTCACGGCTTAGCTCCTGAGATTGAAGATTCGCATGACCATAGGGGCGGAATATGTCCGCTCGATGGCCGGTGGTGTCGGGGCGCTTACACTTTGCTCACCCGGGCAACTGCGCCGAAGACAGCATCCCGAAACAACACCGTGACCATCGGGCAACACACTCTACACATGCATATGGCCTGGTCGGGGGCATTTTCCCCGTCCGTAGACGATGCGGTCTGCCTTCGCAGCGCGGGCGGTGTCGATCGTCGCGATCTTCTTGTGGGCGTCGGCGGCGGGCCCGGGTGGTGATCATGGGCGCCAGCGCGGGACCGACGGCGACATGTCCGAGCATGGCCCGGGGCGAGGTCGGGTAGGCAGGCGAACATCATGGCAAGGTCGGGCAGGATGTTGCCGATCAACGCCTGGTCCGGGGCCTACGCCACGGATCGGCGGCGTTCGACCTTCCCGCGTCAGTCCGATCTTCCCCGGCCGTGCCCCAACAGCAGCACTGCGCCGGTGTGTGACTCGGCATCGGTCCGGAGGTCGAGGCGGACAGATGCGCGGATAATAGGACGTGGTTTCAGGCACCCGGGACAGCTCTGATGTCAAGCTGCGGAATACGATTCGTCGCAAGGCGCGGAGGTGCATATCGCCGCGATTGGTCCGCAAACGAGTCGATTCACCGTTTCCGGTGGACCGCGACAGTCTGGACTGAGGTCGGCACGCTCACTGACATCGGATCTTCGCGGGCACTGCACAACGTCGGTTCACCGCCGAGCGATGAGACGTCGTCGGCCGCGTCAACACCGCGAATGTCGAATGAGGCCCGATGTCGGCTGCGTGCGTGAGGGCGGGGGACACTCCAGCGGCCCGGCTCATCGTCCGCGGGCGGGGCCCTGGGCCATGCGGGGGAAGCGAGAAGGGCGGACAGTGTCGTGCGGGAATCGTATAGCGATGTGTGACAGAATAATTCGCCCGGGCACTTTGGCTCGCAGCTCAGCCGATCCGCTGGTGGTCGACCCGCCCGCACCGTGCACGGGCAGGTGAGCGCCGCGGTGGTTAGCCGTTCGGGTGGAAGGGTGCACCCCGTGTGCGGCGCTTACTCCGGTTCGTCCGAGGAAGGTCTGCAGGGCTGCGGTGCCGCCGAGGCTTCCGGCGAGCAATCCCAGCAGCAGTGCCACGTTGGTGTTCATGGTTCGGGGTCCTCTCGGGTGTCGGTGTCGGGGCGAACGGTGGGTTCAACGGGTTGGTTGGGGCGGGTATCGGTCGTCGGGGAACATTGCCTCGATGCGGGTCTTGATCTCGGCGGTGCTGATCGGCCCGGTGCGCGGTGCGGTGAGGTGCGGGTTCGGTGCCGCGGGGGTGGAAGTGCTCATGTAGTTCGGTTCTCCTGGTTTCGGGTGGTGTGGTGTTACAGGCCGACGGCGCGTTCGAGGGTGTCGAGTTCGGTGTCGAGGTGCCCGAGCATCGGGTTCAGGTCGGGCAGGGTGCGGCGGCAGCCGGTGAGCCCGAAGACGATCTGGTCGTCGTTGCTGGTGCAGGTGATGTTGAGGGCCTGCCCGGTGGTGGGGATCGACAGTGGGTACAGGGCGTCGAGGCGGGCCCCGTTCCAGTACAAGGGGGTTCGGGGGCCGGCGACGTTGGAGATCACCACGTTGAACGGGGGCCGGAGCGGTCCGCGCCGGCCGAGCAGCATCTCCATTCCGAGCGGGGCGGCGCCGAGGGCGCTCATCGCGAGCACCTGTGCCGGGCTCATCTCGCGCAGCGCGGCCTTGCCTTCGCGCATGCAGTCGCGGATGGTCTCGAGGCGGTGTCCGGGGTCGGGGAGGTGGGTGGCGAGGTTGCACATCAGCACCCCCACCCGATTGCCCGCACCGCCCGACACAGTGTCCTCGGGTTGGGCGGTGGGGCGCAGTGAGACGGGGACCATCGCGATCAGCGGGTCGGCCGGTAGTGCGTTGCGGGCGTGCAGGTAGCCGCGCAGCGTCCCGGCGGACATGGCCAGCACGATGTCGTTGACGGTGGCGTCGGCGTGCTTGGCCAGCAACCGGATTCGTTCGAGCGGGAAGCTGCGGGCGGCGACCTGGCGGGCGCCGCCGATCGGCCCGTTGAGCAGGGTGTGCGGGGCGGTGAGCGAGAGGGTACCGCCGGTGCCGCGGGCGGCCCGGTCGAGGGTGTTGATCGCCGCGGGTACCAAGCCGGCCACTTCTCCGGCGACGGTGCGGCCGGCGCGCACGGCCGTGCCGGCGAGATCCAACGCCGTCGTCACGCCGAGACCCGGCGCGGGGGCCATCGGTGGCATCGGTTCGGGTGGGGCGGGAACGGCGGCCAGCTGCGGTGTGGGTTGCCAGGGGGCGCGCATGTGCCGCCGGTGCGGGTCCGCGCTCAAGGATCCGGCCAGCAGGTTCATCGCGGAGGCGCCGTCGGCGAGAGCGTGGTGGATCTTGGTGTAGACCGCGTAGCGGCCGTCGGCGAGCCCCTCGATCAGATGCATCTCCCACAGGGGGCGGCTGCGGTCGAGGAGGGTGCCGTGCAGCCGCGACACCAGGGCCATCAGCTCGTCCATGCCGCCGGGCCGCGGCAAGGCGTCCCGGCGCACGTGGTGCCCGAGGTCCACCTGGTGGTCGGCGAGGGTGTCCCAGCCCCACTGCCCGAGTGAGGTCACCGACCGGCGGGCACGTCTGCGGAACAAGGTGGCCACCCTGTCGCCGGCGAGGGCGGTCTCGAACATCTCCCGCACGTCCGCGGCGAACGCCCCGTCTGGTGGGGTGAACAACGCCAGCCCGCCGACGTGCATCGGATGTTCCCGGGACTCGCCCAGCAGGAACAGTGAATCGGTCGGCGCCATCGGCAACAACATCCGCGAAGAGTCCCCTTCTCGTCCTCGGAATCGGGCCACCCGTGGTGGGCGGTCCGGGCCTGCCCCCGGAACTGTGGTGCAGGTGGGTAAAGCGGCGGCAATGTCACATTTAGGTGTGGTTTACATCACAAACCGATGTACCTGTTTACGTTCTACAGCACACCCGTCCACCGCGCTACTGGTCACATGTCCACCAATTCTTGGCTTGCGCGTCCCCTCGGCCGCATCGGCATTGCACGGTTGTTCCTCACTCCCGTCGGCAGGTGTCGGGTCAGAGATCCACCACCCGGCTCCGGCGTGACGTGTGGGTCACCGCGTGCCGTGACGAGAAGCCCTGAGACGACACTGGTGGGTTCACCTCAGAGACACCGGATTCCGAGGGGCGTCCGCCTGAACCGGAAGTCATCGTCCCAGGTGCGCCGGAATATCACTACCGACCTCGAATCCGTCGATCGCGTGCAGCGAAACTCGGCGCGTGCAGACGATCGGGTCTGCAGATCACTTCACCGCCATCGGAATACGCGACCCGGGAGTGAGAGACGATGGCGCACCTGACCGTTCCGCAGCAGGCGTTGCTGCGAGAGGGGCAGGATTGCGCGACCGCGTTGCGCCGATGGTTGGCCATTGACAGCAACAGTGCGGCGTTGATGGCGTACCTGCGCGGCGAACCGGTCGACCGGACGTGGTTGGCCACCTATCAGCGGCTCCATCGGGGAACTCGCCCGGTGCGTCGGCGACGCCGTCCGGCTGCGCCTGCGTACCGTCACCAGCGGGGCGGTGGCCCGCGCACGGCGTTCGAGGGAGGACGCGACTGTGCCGCCGGGGCCGATACCGGTAGCCGGTGACCGGAAGCGCGATGAACGACGACCAACGTGGGGCGCTCGAGGTGCGGGACAGCTGCGCGGTCCTGTGCAGCGTCATACACAACGAGCACGGCTATCTCGGCGCAGGTGTGGCACGCCACCTATGGCCAGCTTGCCGGCGAAACTCCTGGACGGTGTCGGCGCAGCGCGGAGGGTGGGTGTACCCGGCGTGTCATCTTTGACAACATGTGGAAAAGGCGACCAGCCCCGATCAGCGGGAGCGGCCGCAGCGACGCGCAGCGTACGCCGTGCGTTCGGTTACACCGAGGCTCCTCGGCGCTTGTTGACACCAACCTTCACGGCAGGCCCACCGTGGGCAGCCTCCGGGTGACGAATTGTCGAAAGTAGTCGATCTTCGGTGTGGTCACCAGCACTGGGAGCAGCAGATCCCACGCCATCGCGGTACGCGTCGGCAGGGCGGCGAGGTTGTCGGTGGGCGTCGTCAGGAGGCGTGCCCCGGCGAAGAGTTCCACCAGGAGCTGACCGACTGCGTCCGGATCAGTGTCCACGCGGAGGTCACCCTCGTCGATTGCTCGGCGGGCCAGGAGTTGGTAGGTGGATATCCAGGTCGCGAAGGTGTCCGTCTCCGAACTTCGGTAGTCGCCCATTTCGGTGATGAGGCGGAAGGTTGCCCCCATCACCGCGTCGTTGAGGGCGGCGTCGACGGTGACGAAGGAGATGCCGATCATGGCCTCGAATGCCGGCGTGGGGGAGTCGAGATACGGGGTGCACACGACGGTGAACCGCCTTGTGCCTTCCTCGATGACGGCGCGGGCGAGTTGTTCCTTGGAGGCGTAGTGAAAGTACAGCGCCCCCTTGGTGGCCAGGGCCTGGGTGAGGATCTCGCTCAGCTTCGTGTCTGCGTAGCCGCGGCGGGTGAACACCTCGGCCGCGGCATGGAGCAATGCGCGACGAGTGATTTCCGCCCGCTTCTGGGTGGCCATTCACCTGCCCTTCGAGTACCGAGATCATCGGCCGGACGGCTGTTCGTGAACCGTCCTGAATGGGATTGAACGACGCACAGCACATGCATACCCGATGTGGAGGTTCGTCGCATGGTGTTCGGTGTGCCCCTATTCTGCAAAGGCTTTCCGGCCTCGTAGAAGATGACCCGCCGCCCGGATTTCGGATTTCGTCGACAAGGCCTGCCCCAGGGGTGAGCCGGACGGGCGACGGCGTTCAGGGCGGCGGCCGGCGGCTGCACCTCAAGAACGTGGGAACTCAGGCGCAAGGTGTCGGCGCCCCGACATCGGAGGTCCCACCGATGACCCGCCCCGCGAGGGCCGGGAGCGGGACTTCGTCACACTGCTCGCGGACTACGACTGACACGACACCCTCGCCTTGGCGGAGATCGAGCAGTGGTCGCCGCACCCGAAGGATCGACGAACGGGACTTCCGGTCTTGGCCGTGGCCAAGGGGCAGGTATCAGGCGACCCAAGGCCGAAAACCGCTGTGCGCTCGGCGAGCGTGAAGGTTCGAAGGACCGCGCGCGTGGCCCGTACCCTTTCGAGCGCACAGTCCTGTTCGGCGTTCATCGACGTCGCGGCAACTGCTCCTGCGCGTTTCCGACGGCCGACATGAGGTCGCGACCCAGGCGCTGATAGGTGCGCAGCCACGCTGCGTCGACCGGTTCGTCGTGGAGGTGCGCCATCAGCGTTTCGCTGTTGTTGTCCGCATCCAGCCATCGGCGCATCTCGGTGGTCCGGTCCTGCACGGCGTGCAGCAACTGCTCCGGAACGGTCGAGTTCGTCATCGGGTGCCGTCCTCCCTTGCCGTTCACCTCAACGTTTTTCGTCGCTCATTGTGGTGCGTTGGCTGTCATGCGTTCCATCGTCGGTGGCCGCCACCGTCAGGCGTATTCGAGTGAGTCGGCCTCGTCGAGCGAGTCCCAGGCGATCTCGTAGCGCTTGCGGGTCATGTCGTCGGCGTCGGTGAGGAGCGCCTCGAACAGCGACCGGGGGTCGGCGTGCCACGACCTGGCCAGGGCCTCGATCTCACGCGGGGAGAAGAGGCCGGACCGCGCGGTGGCGGAAACCCAGTCGTCGAAGTCGCGCTCTCGGATCCGTTCGACTGCGTCGAGGTCGACCTTCCCGTCGTCGAGGTCGAACGACAACATTGCCGCGACAACGTCTCGGGGCGACTGGCTGGCGATATCGGCGGCGACCCGGACCGCGACGACGGGGTTGCGGACCAGCTGTTCTGTGGTCATGGCGATCGCACCTCCTCGGGTGGGCGCGGGTTCCGACTCACTCTGTGTGTCGATTCGTGGGGGAAGCCTTTGGGTGGCGTGTTTCTCAGCAGGGTAAGGCATCTCCGCAACGCTAGCTGTGTTGTGCGTCACATTACTGGGCGGTAGTGATCGAACCCGCAGGATGGCCTCGTCGGATGCGGCAGCGGTCGCACTGTTGGAGTATTCCCGGATGGCATGCGACCCAGCGTAACTGGACGATTGACCTAATAGCGTTTGCGCTCAACATATTCCACACTGACACCGGAGCCGACTCGGTTCCGGGGTGCTCGGGTAGTGGTGTCGGCACGAATGGTCGGGCCGCGGAGGTAGGGCAGGGAGCGGCAGGATGCGGGCATATCGACAGATGAGGCGGGCGGCCGCGGCCGCGGGTGTCGGGTTGGCCGCGGGCCTTCTTTGGGCGCCGGTCGCGGCGGCGGAGGAGGTTCCGGACCTGCCCGGGGTGAGCTCGGTACGGCAGGTCCCGGACCGGGTCGGTCCCGCCCAGAGCGAGCATCCCGATGCTGCCCGGTATGCGCGGCAGCATCCGGGATCGGTGCCGCCCGGCGTCAACGATTTCACCTGTATCCCGACCGGGGATCATCCGAGGCCCGTGGTGTTGGTGCACGGCACGGACTCGAACGCGTACTCGGACTGGGCGGCGCTCGGTCCGCGACTGGCCGGGGCGGGGTATTGCGTGTTCGCGCTGAATTACGGCGGTGCGCCCGGGGGCGACAACTACGGGACCGAGGACATGACGGTCAGCGCCGGCCAGCTGGCGCAGTTCGTGGCCGAGGTCCGCGACGCGACCGCGGCCTCCGAGGTCGACCTCGTCGGCTACTCGCAAGGGGCGACGGTGGCCCGCTATTACGTCAACCGGCTCGGTGGCGCGGCGGTGGTCGATCAGTGGGTCGGTCTCGCCTCACCGACCCACGGGGGCACCCTGTTCGGTCTCGTTCCGGTCCTCGAGCAGACACCCGGCGGCATGCAGTGGGCGAGAAGGGCAATTCCCCCGGACTTGGTCTCGCCCGCGTTGGAGCAGCAGGCCCAGGGCTCGCCGTTCCTCGCCGACCTCAATGGTGGGGGAGACACCGTTGCGGGGACCCGGTACACGACGATCGGTTCGTGGGTCGACGAGGTCATTCAGCCGGCGACCAATATCGCGTTGCGGGACGGGTCGGCGACGAACCTGATGATTGGGGATCTCTGCCCGTCCAATCAGTCCGGGCATTTCCGGATGCCTTACGACGAGTACACCCTGCAACTGGTGATGGGTGTGCTCGATCCCGCCCCGGCGGTGACACCGCCGCCGTGCACCGTGGTCCCGGCGGGCACGGGGGTACTGGAGATGATCCTCACCGAGAAGTTCTGACAGTAACGGCCTCACAAGGCCGCGAGTCGGGCTGGCGAACAGGTGTGTGGTCCTGGCTGGCTATTCGGGTGCTGGCTATTCGGGTGGGGGGGTGGCCGGCGGGTGGGCTGCGGCGATCGCGGCGACTTGTGCGCCGGAGCTGAAGTTGGCGGCGGTGCTGCAGGGCGGAGTGCCGGCGGATCTCGAGCAGATGGCCGAGGGCTGGGATTCAACCTGCACATGGGTTTCGGGGCGGGGCCCCGCCTTCGCTGCGGCGATCGGTCTCGACCGGGAGTACCCGACCCGGTTGCCGGTGTCGTCGCAGCTCAATGAGACCAGTCTGTGGTTGCAGGAATGGATGAGCAATGGGTGCAAGTCCGATGCGGCCCCTTCCCGAGCGCAGCGGTCGACAGATCTCAGCTGTTACCGAGACCGTGGTCCGCCTCACCCCGATGAGTGGCGTTCTGGCCTCGGCTGGCCGTGAGCGCCGTGCAGGCCAGGGCCGTCGAGGCGGGGCCCAGGCCCGCACGGACCCAATTCCAGCGATACCAGTCGGTCAACTCGGCGGACACGGCCTGCGGCGGGAACCCGGGGTCGAGCATGGCGAGGTTCGCGTCCACAAAATAGAGCGGTAGGAGCACAAAGGTCCCGGCCATGCACAAGGTGGCCAGCGCCCAGGCGAGCCGCCCCGGCCGGTGACGCTTGACGGCGGAGTACGTGGTAATCGCGAGCAGCAGCACCGCGGCGACCGCGAAGGGAAACACCGTCGCCCCGGTGACGGGTCCGTACACCGCGAAGTGGTGCAGGAATGCCGCCGGTTCCATCGCGCGCCAGGCCGGGACGACCACGGGGTCTGAGTGAGCAAGGCGCCGCCGGCGAAGGCCGAGGTAGCGACGACCGCGGTGATGTCGATGATGCGGGCCGCGCGCCCCTGGGTGGCGGGTCCGCGGAAGGAGAACTGCTCTTCGCCATCGGGGCCATGGGGCAACTCCAGATCTCTTGCCTCGCACAAGTTTGGCCGGCGTGGTCGGTGTGAGGATTGTCGATGACGACCAACTGGATCCGAATACGGCGACGGCCGGGTCGAGCACGCCACGTAGGTTGCGGTAGGCCTCCGGTAGGAACGTCGTCTTCGCTCGGCGTCTCCGATATTCACCCCGCATCCCGGGCCGCATATCGCACGGAAGTGCCCTGGGCGATTCACTGCAAACCAGAAAAATTGACATCCTTCCAAACTGAACGAAAGACCAATTTGGGCGAGTGATCAAAATGGAAAATGGACGACTGATCAAAATGTGTGGAAACTCCCCGGGGCGAATCGGGGCCGGGGGGTCGATCCGGCGCGGCGGGGCGCACCGGTGCACCGCGCGTGTCGCGGGCTGCGAGCACCATGTGCAGCACTGCTCCCGCGCATGGGACGGACGGACCCCGACATCGCGCAACATGGTGCGCCGTCGCGGCGATACACGGGGCGGGGTGGGGCCGGTAAAGGTTACCGATCGCGTCAACGGCCGCCAGCCCTCGGCAAACCAAGAAAGTTCGTGTGGGGCCAAATTCCCGGCGGCCGAACGATCCGTTTGGGGTATTGATGACAATTACCCGCCACGAGTAGCGTCAGAATTAGCGGCCCGGGCGGCCGCCGGAACTATCGGATGCGTGGTCGTCCGCTTCGCGTTTCACATCAGGCGCGAATCGAAGGAGTACGGCCATGATCACCTTCGCAAGTCAGAGTATCGGTTCGGAATCGGCAGGCCAGGGCATACACGTTCGGCGGCGGCCGGCGCGACGGCTCCGGGCCCCAATGTTCACACTCGGCGCCGCTGCCACCGCGATGGTCCTCATGGCCACACCCGCAGCAGCGGTTGACGTCGATACCACGACGACTGTGTCCGTGCAGGGGACCGTCGCGACCACCTGTCCGGTCACGCTGACCGCGAAGATCACGCCCGTAAACGCCGCTGGCACGGTGGAGTTCAAGGACGGCACCACCGTGATCGTTGCCGCCGCCGCCGTGACGAATGGCACCGCCACTGCCAATCACTCCTTCGGCGCGCCAGGCGCGCACGTCATCGGCGCAAAATTCAAAGGAGCGGCCGGCTTCAGAGGCTCGGAGGGCAGCACGACCGTCACCGTGGCAACGGGACTGAATCTCGGCTCGATTTGCCTTCCGATGGGCTGACCGATTCTTTGACACAATCGTCGACGCCGGTTCGGGGCCCAGGATCGCCCGTGTGCACCGGGGTCGGCCTATGTGCAACGGAGGCGGCAGTGGTGACGAGGTCGAAACCCCCACATCCGGAACTCGATAGCTGAAATTGTCCGGTGCCGTCGCCTTCTCTGCGATAGACGTTGTACAACCACCGACCATCCAGCCACGCCGCGACGGAAGTGTGACGGCCAGTACGCAACCAACGCCGTAGCGGCTGTCCGGCGCGGCGCGAACCGCTTCTGGCCACTGGGGGATCACTTCTGGTTGGAAGATGACGTGCCATGCAAGTTCGTCCAACCGGGGAAGAGCGTCACCGTCGGCGAGCATGAAGTTCGCGGCGGCGCAGAAGAGCAAAGGCCAAGGCCCCCATGAAGTCGAGGCCCACGCCTCGCTGCGGAGCACCCGAGACCGGTGTCGGACGGGTGCTGCCCATCGGTCAGGTGCACATGGTGCGTGGCACCCCATGGCGTTCGCTGTTGCGAGCCAGGGACCTTGTGACGTCTCTGTTCAGTACCTCAGTTCGAAGCGGTCTGTGCTGACGTAATCCGACGGCTCCAGGATGACCGTCCCGGCCGGACCTTGCTGCGGGACAACGAAGCTCGCGTTGTAGATCGAATTCGTTTCCCACGTGTCCAGATCAGCACCGTCCTCCTCGACGCTGAGGCAATACGATGCGTCCTCTTCCATCGCCGCTTCGTCGATCACGACACCGTCGTCGCCGCGCACTTTCCACAGGAACGTGTCGAAGATCGACGTATAGTCCGCGGGCACCGTCTCGCCGGTGCGCACAACCAAATCGACCCGGAGGAACTGCTTGTCCAGCGGACCAGCGAAAGCCGAACCGGTGCAGTCGGCCCCGGTGAGCGAGGCGAACGAGTCGACCGTGAACGTCAGTTCGACGCCATTGCTCAAGGTCAACGTGTTGGGCTGACCGACGACCATCTCGGTCGCGCGCGGCAGCAGCTGCGTCGTAGTTGTCGCGGTGGTGCCGACCGGCGGTGGGAACGGTTCGACGTCCGGCGACTGGTCATTGCCGCAGGCTGCGAGCCCGAGGACAGCGAACGAAATGACAGCAAGGGTGGTGAGGTTCTAGCTCACCGAACAAACATTTCTCGAATGGCTGAAATCGCGGACGATAATCGAGGGGGCCGCTGTTGCCGGTCCGTGTGAGCATATGCATGACGATTACGCCATTAGTCGATTCCGACTTTAGGCGGCAAAGCATCCTTATGGGCGGCGGGCAGCGTTGAGGCGTGGGCCGCTGCTCGGAACGCGGTGGCTCGGCTCCCACCTGGCGAGCCGTGGGCCACCGCCGTTCCAGGGCATATATGGCCGATCAGCCGATTCCGATACCGCCTCCGAACGTGATACTCAGCCACTTGAGGAACGCCTCGAAGGCGACGGCAAAGTCAACACCTGCAGAACCCATGATCCTTTCACTCCTTTTGCCTTTTGTCGTCGACGGGCACCGAACCCGCTTACTTCTATATCGGCTGTGGGCGCCTCCGGCGTTTCACGAAAAGGAAGATTATTTCGCCCATCAAGCTGAACGAATGCCCAATTCAATTGGACGCGCGATCAAAATGGAAATTGGACGACTGATCAAAATGTTGAAAAAACTTCGTGGGCCGATCGGCGCAACAGAGTGAGCGATCGTGGCGATACACGACGGGGAGGGGACCGACGGGGACGGCAATCGCCTACAGCGGTGGACGCCCGAGAAACAAGGAAGTTCGAGTTGCCGTATGAATGTGTTCTGGATGGTCGAGGTCCTGGTGGCCACGCTGTGCGTGATTGCGGTGTCGTTCGCCGCGGCGGTGACCGCGGATGTGGTGTCGCGACGCTCGCGCGAGCGGGTGCCGGACCGGGCCGACACGGCGGCATCACCCTCGCAGGCTCGGGTGCTCACCGCCCAGGTGGTACGCCGTGACCGGGACTGGCACCGGGTTGCGATCCGGGCGTGGGCGATCTGTGTCCTCGCCTCCGTGATCGCGGTCGCCGCCGTCGGTCTGCTGATCGTCGTGGGATAAGGGCCCCGGTGCCGACCGCCGAGCGCTTACGCTCGGCGAATGGCGAAGAAGCTGCCCGCCGATGAGCGCCGCGCCCAACTTCTCGAGGCGGCGTTGACGATCGCGGCCGAGCGGGGCGTCGACGCGCTGACCATGCGTCCACTCGCCGCCGCCGCCGGAACGTCCCTGGGGATCGTGCATTACCACTTCCACGACAAGGACACCCTCCTCACCCAACTGGGGGAGACCCAGATCTTGCAGGTCAACGAGGGGATGCGGCTGGCGTTCGGCCAGTACACCGAACCCGCCGGGTTGACCGGAATCCCGGCCCTCGAGGGACTGCTGCGCGCCGGAATCCGCGGACTGTGGCCGATCATCGAGTCCACCCCCAACCGTCAGCTGCTGACCTACGAGATCACCGCGCACGCGCTCCGCCGACGCGGCGCCGGCAACCTGGCGGCAGGGGCGATCGCCCAGCGGCAGTACCGCACCATGGACGCCGAGGCCGTCGCGTTCCTCACCCTGTGCGCACGTAGAGCCGGCGTCGCCTGGATCACCCCGGTCGATCAGGTCGCCCGGTTCGCGCTGGCGTGCATGAACGGGTTGGTGCTGCGCTGGCTCGTCGACCGGGACAGCGACGCCGCCCTGATAGCGCTCGACGACCTTGCGGCGATCCTCACCACCAAAGCCCGCTGACCCTCGGCTATGTCCTTACGGGGGTCGCCACCCGCGGACTGACCGCTCACTCTGCGAAGCGGCCTGGGGCGTCAACAACGTTGTGTCGCACAACACAATAGCAAGCAGGGCGGGAGTCCCCTGAGCAAGAGTCCACTCCACCGGCTTTCCCCCCGCGCGTGGGATGAGCGGGCGGACACGGCGCTGTCGTCTACCGTTTGGCGTAGTCGACGACGCCGGTCCACGTCTACCGTTTGGCGTAGTCGGCGACGCCGGTCCAGTCGATGACCACGCAGGGCTCATCGCCGAGAATCCAGGCGTCGTGTCCGGGCGGGCAGATCATGAGATCGCCGGGGCCGAACTCCATGTCCTGCCCGTCGTCCATGACGATCTTCATGCGACCCGAGATGACGTAACCCATGTGAGCGGCTTGGCAGCTGTCCGTCTTGGCTATCGGTTTGACGTGTTTGGACCACTTCCAGCCGGGCTGGAAGGTCGCCCTCCCCACAGCGCCGGACGGGACGTTGACGAGTTCGAGCTTGCCCATGTCGTCCTCGAAGGGGCGGGTTTCCTCGGGTGAATCGAGACTCTTGCGGATGAGACCGGACATTGTTGTCCTCCCACGTCGTTGTGGCGGCACCCACAGATGCGGTGGACCTTCGACCGGCAGATAGGGAACCGCGGACTGAAGCGAATTCCTGGCTCTTTGATTCTGGGCGTGACCCTGGTTTGCCGCAATATCGAGCGTCAGTCCGGGGGTGAGGGCAGCGGGCGCACTGAGCGAATTGCGTCTTCCCCGGAGTGCGGTGGATCCGTACGGAGGTTCACGGCCGAATGCCCTACGACGAGTACACCCTGCAACTGGTGATGGGTGTGCTCGATCCGCAAAGGCGGTGAGATCGCCGTGCACCGCGGTCGCGCGGTTGCCGGGGTACTGGAGATGATCCTCGCTGTGAAGTCCTGACTGTGATGGGGACGGCGTCAGAGGCTGACGGGCCGCGGGCGCCGCGGCGGCGCGGCTGGTGAGTGCGGACATGGAGGGATGCGGATCATGCACGCCGGTGTCCCGAGTGTTCGCTACGGGACTGTGGGTGGGGTCGCCGGGATCCCGCCGGTAACGGAGCGTGTGCCCGCGCGGATACAGTCACCGCGTCCGGAGGAGAGGGAGCAGGACTGATGCGGCGAGGTTTGCGGGGGTTGATGGCGGCGGTTCTCGGTGTCCTCTTCGTCGCGATGACGGTTCCGGTGCCGGCGACCGCGGAACCGCGGAGCCGCTGTATCCGTGGCCGGACCTGGATCCGTTCTACCTGGCTCCCCTCGATCTCGGGCCAAGCAGTCGGGCGATGTGGTTACCCGCTTCACCACGGGCCCGGCGGGCGAATGCGGCCGCGGTCTTCGGTCCGGTCGGTGAGATGGCCTGGCCTGTGGATCCCCGCCCGGAGTCTTTCGCGGTGGCGGCGAAGCGTTGCGGTATTGCGGTACAGCCGCTTCCGCGGCCGGGTCCTCGATTCGCCGACCTGACGATCAAGACCCGGCGCTCGGTAGGCGATGTGCGCGGTGCCGGACATCAGTCGTTTGCGAAGTGCCGCGTTGCCGTACGCGATGTGGGTCTTCCTCCTCAGCGCTCAGTGGTGGCGGTGGTTGATCCTGCGGATGCGGGCCGTCAGATTTCAGTGAGAAGTGACTGCCCCTGCGCGGGGCCGACGAGCACCGCACCGGGAGAGCGCCGAAGCCTGCAGCGTGGTTACGTCGCCGTGTCCTTGACGGTGTGCGTTGGCCTGCAACGAAGCGAGGATATGGCACAAACAGCCACCCTGAACGGGCCGCCGCCTCCCCTGGCCCGGCGCCGGATGCCGCCGACGGCAGATTCTACATGGGTGGCGTTGTGTTCGAACAGCACCCGTATTGCGGGGCGTATTGGTAGTAATGCCCAAAGGGGTAAAACAAATCCCCGACGGTCCGCCCCTCTCTAAATGGATGACCGCATTTGGAGCATACAGCGACCGCTCTGGGGTTCACGCGTACAACTGCCGTGTTCACCATGGTCATAATTGTCTCAACCGGCTCCCGCCCATGCTCACGTATGCCTTGTTGGATGAATTCGAATGCGCCATAGAAGTATCCGCACACCGGGCATTCAATTCGGTTGGAACACGATTGCTCCGGAATCCTGATGCCGAGGTCGCGCTCAATCTTCAACTTCTCCTCCGCAGTCACTGCGTTGACCTCTAGCTCCGACCTTCGCTCGGCAGTCCAGAACCACGAGTTGACTGCGTCGGCGTGTTCCTTCGGCATATAAAATGTCGCCGACCTGCCATTCTCTATCGCATACCGCACAACGGCCAAAATGGTGTCCCTATCCGCGGAGATCACACAGTTTCCATTCTCTACCGTGGCATCAATGCGGTCCAGCGAGGTTCGTTCCATAGGAAGCACTTCCAAGCGTGTATGAATACGTGCGCCACCCGCCCAGTGGCGGCCAGCTTGTAAGTGGGTACCGGGGCGGGTCACGCCTCGACGACATCAAGACCGGTCTGCTTTCATCCTTCTACCATTCCTGCCTTGTTGTCACTGATCGTGAGGCGCGCAAAACATTTCGATATAGGTTCGCCATCGGCTCTGACCGTGCGCCCACAACGGGTGCGCTGCCGCGACTGCGGCGCCACGCACATCCTGTTGCCCCACCGCCCTGCAGGTACGCCGGGCCGAAACCACCGAGGTGATCGGGAACGCGTTGGTCCACAAGACGGAAGGCCTGGGGTTCCGGAGCATCGCCGAGCGGATGGGCCGCCCGGAGTCGACCGTGCGCCGCTGGCTACGCCGCACTACCGGTGAGCATGTGCAGTGGCTGCATCGCCGGGTACCGAGCGGCTGGTCCTCGTCGCCCGCGAGGCGTTCGGCACCATCCGGTACGTCGGGGATCCGCTCGGGGACGCGCTATGCGTCCTGTCGGCGGCCGCGGTCGAGGATCGCCGCCGCGTCGGGTTCCCCGTTCCGCCGTGGGACCTGATCGGGATCTACACGCAGGGACGTCTGCTGTCCCCACCCCGCAGCGGCTGACAAAACCGTCCCGTCCGGTCTTGCCGTGCCCGAATGCGTCCGTCATCGTGCCAAGCATTGGAGCACCCACGGGCGTCAGTACCGTCATCGTGCCGACCAGGCCGTCACGGTGCCGACGATCGACCACATTCGCATCTGCAAACTCGATGACGCCGCCGTCGGCAGATTCAGTGACCAGCAACACCCGCCGCCCGTCGCCCGTTCCGATATCGGAGGTGGCGGGTGTTCACCCCTTGTGGGGGTACCCCGAGCCGATCTCGACGCCGATTCTGGTAATCGACTCTTTCGATTCGATGGGACGTGTGCGTGTACAAGTTCTGGAACATGGTGGCGGCGGTCTGTGGGACCGTCCTGGTGGCCGCCGCGTTCGGCCTTCTGGTGTTCGCCGTCGACCCGTCCCCGCCGCGGGTGTGGGGTCTTCTCGCCCTGATCGCATCCGCGGCCGTGTTCGCGGGACTGTTTCGGCGCGGCGAAAGCGAGTCCGATCGGGCGGTCACCCGGGCTCTCAAACGTGCAACATTGCCGCCGGACGCCGAGCCGAAGGTGTGGAACACGTTGCTCGAGCGGAGGCAGCGCCAGCTCAGATCCTCCCGTGCCGGGGCGATCGTGGTGCTTGCCCTGTTGGTACTGGCGATCGGAATGGACATTGCGGCTTTCGAGCTGTCCGACCTCGTGATTGCGGCTTTTCTGGTGGCCTATCTCGGCTGGGCGCAGCACAACCTGCGGACGGTCAGTGGATTGCTGGCCCGTCTCGGCGGGGTCGGCTCGACAGGCTGAACCTGCTGGGACGGCACTGTTTTGCTTACCGCTCGGCAAGTTCCGGACGAGTTCTCCGGACGGGGCCCTTCAGCTGAAGACTGAGCATTACTGTTCGTCCAGCGTGACAAAGCCATCCTGTCGGGCATGGATCACAAGGCCGGTCTTGTCGGGTACAGGGCGGCCCGGTGCGGCGTACTTCGCCCGGATTCGGATCAGGTGGGTGTTGATCGTCCCTAGGCTGATTCCGGGTTTGGATGCGGCTGCCTGCTTCGATTCGCTGCGCATCCACAGGCGGAGGATCTCGAGTTACCGGGGAGTGCGGAACGGTCCTCCGTGTGCCTTGTCCTTCCATGCCGCGGTCACCGCCGAGAGTCGTCATGGCGATCTCACCTTCTCGATAGTCGGCATCGGCCTTGCACTCCGGCGAGTACGCCTTCATTACCATCAGTGACATCTGTTCTGCTGAGCCGGTCACGATCGAGTGCTCACGATGTCCTCACTCGGGGGGGACCCCCGTTTCCACCACGGGGTGGGTTGGTTCCTCCCTGTGGTCGGTAGTGGCCGTCGCCTTTCAGCGGAAGCATTGTGCTGCATAGGCCTGTGAGAGTGCGGAGGCCTCTCGGAATTGAAGGAGGAGGAACGTGTTTTACAGGTTTCCGCTGGCGGCGATGTTTGCCGTGTCGTGGGGGGTGATGACCGTGATCATCTTGGCAATATTCTCCGTCGTGGGCAGTGAAGCCGCGCTGTGGGAGTCGCCGTCGTCGACGGATGTCGTTCTCGCTGTCGTGATCGGTATTTTCTTCGGTTCAGTCGTCACTTGCAGCGCACGGCGAGAGCGCCACCACTTCGGTGGAGTCGAAAACGTTGTCGCTTACCGCGACGCCCTACGCACAGGTAGCGTGCCGACGCCGATCGATGTTGTGCGGTGGACGGACTGGATCAACAAGAGCAGGGCGCGGATACGCTTTCAGCCCGCAGTCGGGGTGCTCTTCCTCGTGCTGGGGCTGCTGAACCTGTTCACTGGTCGCGTTCTCTTCCCGGCCGAGAGTGTTCAACCGTTGTGGCTCGCCGCAATGCACTTGCTCATCGCTGCAGTCATAGTGTTCGAGTGGCGCACCACCGTCGTCAGGCTGGACCGGCTGCGCGCGAGGCTCGAGCATTCTCGGCCACCGGCATAGACGCTGTCAGCACATGGTCGCACGCGCGACGGGGTGGCGGAGGGCGGAGGGCGGAGCGAAGAACAGCCTGGTAACGCCTCCAGCTGCGGGTCGACGCCGAGCGTCTTTCCGGTCTCGGCGACGGCGGTGTTGCCGGGGAACGGGGCACCGGTGTCGGGGCCGACGAGAACGAATTCTTCTTCTTCGACGCCGACTTCGGGATGGGTCCCGCCAGGGGGGCGGGTGCGTCCGGTGGGTGGCCGTGTGCGCCGTCGCACACTGGTCGATGCGCAGCATGGCCCGGAGTTGGTCTTACCGCAGACACCGATCGTCGCCCGACTGCCGGCGTCGGCATTGCAGTCGGCCGATGACCCCGGGCACGCGCACAGACAGCACCTCGACGCGCCAGACCGTGAGAGTCTGGCCGCTGCTTCCGGCCAGATTGCATGCACTACTTCGTGTTCCACGGCGCTTCGGGCCTCGAGCCGGTTGACGGACTGAGTGGCTTGGGGTGTCAAGCCCAGTGCTGCATCCACGTCGAGGAGAAGCTGACCTCATATCTGGGTGTCCGGCGTTGAAGTTCGGTCACGACCCGAACAGGGCGCGCAGTCTGCGGGTTCGGCCGCCGGTTCTACAGCAAGGGGTTCCTTCGTGGTGCTGGTTCTATCGCGGCGGGGGTGCCGATTGCTGGGGTGGCGGGAAGTTCCCTGGGCCGGGCAGCTGGGGTCCGTCGGTGCAGAATTGTCCGCTGTCGATGTGGTTCGGTGCGGCGGTTGGGGATTGGGAGTGTGGAAACTGGTTCCCGTACAAGGGGTATCGGCGACGGCGGCAGTGACGGGTCCGACGGTCGCGATTGCCACCGCGATCCGTGTCACGCCCGTCGTGGGTGGCGCGCACCGGCGTCGCCGCGGCGTGATTCGTCCGTGCAGGTGGTGGGGGTTCGTGGGGGTTGTTTTAGGGGGTGCGGTGTTGTGGTGGGTGCACGGTCGTGGGGAAGTGGTCGATGGTGTGGAGTTGGTGGATGGCCCAGATCAGGTAGAAGAGCAGTAGGAAAGGTAGTCCAGCGTCGGAGAGTTGGGGTGTGTATCCGTGGGTGATGGCGATGCCGTACCCGATTGCGACGGCGGTCAGCAGCGCGGCACTGAGCCAGGTGGACCGGAGGAGATGTCGGCGGCGTCGCGCCAGGCGGGTGTGCCCGGGTGTGGGGGTTGGGTGATCGGGGTGGGTGCCGTCGGTGAGGGCGTGGGCGACGGCGACGTCGTTGACGTCGTTGACGTGGTTGCCGCGGTGTAGCCGCAGGTAGACACCGATCCCGACCGCCACGGCCCACACGGCGGTGCCGATGCTCGCCGCCGGGTGGGTGAACGTGTCGGGGTCGGGCAGGACGAGGAGCAGGGCGGCGGTGGTGAGGATCCAGGTCGCCATGGCGGCGATCCAGGCGAGGACGATGTGCCAGAGCTGGTCCATGAAATACCTCCTTGCGACGAAATGTGCGGCTCACCGATGAGTGTTCCGCGGGTCACCGGACACGGCTAGGCCCCGCAGGGGTGAATTTCTCTCCCCCCCTTGTGCGGTGACGGGGCAGTCCTGTTCGTCTGTCGAGCGTTCTCTGGGCCGGTGGTGTGGATGTCGGCGTTGCGGCGGTGGCCGCGTTCCGCGGTGCCCGGCATCGGTGGGGTGGTGGCGCCGTTTTGCTGCTGACGGTTCGTTTGTGGGTGGTGTGTTTCTCGGCGGCGGCGCGGCGGAGGAGGTCACCGCGGTCGCCGGTGTCGGGTCTGTGTCGGTGCGGTCGTGGTGTGGGATGCGTCCTGGACGTGGATGTCGTCCCCCGAGAGGGTGGAGATCTGGGCACCTTGGGGGTGCGTTGTTGCTCCTGTGTGGTCTGGTCGTGGGGTGTGGATGTGTCGAGGATTGCGGTATCGGCATTTTTCCCGGCAGCGAGGTAGGCGAATGTACGACGATGGTGATGAACGCGAGCCCTCTTCTGGTGGGGACGACAGCATCGCGGCGCATGCTCGTTCGGCGGATTGGTCGAGGATGCGCACCGCTGTCGGTGTCGTGGTCGGAGTCTTCGCAGGAATCGGGCTGTTGTGGCCTCTGGTGTGGGGCCCGGCGTCGGATGTGCGGGGGTTCGCCGCGGTCGTCGGCGACTCGTGGGTTCTGGCCGTGGGCGTGGCGGGGTTGTCGGTTGTCGGGTTGGGCGCGGGTCTTGTGTGGTCGCGATATGCGAGCGAGAGGCTGCCCGAGGTGCCGGTGAGGTATGGACCTCGTCCCGGGGTCGGGCCCGCGCAGGCCGAGTACGTGATGCACAAGTGGATCGGGGACAGCGCGCCGGCGGCGACACTGCTCCACCTGGCCGAGCGGGGGGTAGTCCGGCTGGTGTTCGTCTCGGAGGACCTCTGGCGGATCGAGGGGATCGCGGCGCCGGGTCGGTGGGCGCGGATCGACCCGATCTCCCGGACGTTGGCTGGTGCCCTCGGAATCCGGACGCCGGGCGCGGTATTCGTCGCCGATGGCTCGGTGAGATCCGGCTACGTTCTGAAACGGGGTATGGAGGCGATGTCCGATGCGTGCCGGTCGTGGGCGGCGGAGGAGGGTCTGCTCGTGATCTCCGGCCGGACGTGGATCGGACGGGCGATGGTGTGCCTGTGCGCGGTCCTCGCGGCGGTCGGGTTCCTCGGTGTGGTCGGTCCCACGATCCTCGGTCTTCCCTTCGCCGCGTTCGTTATCGGCGCTCTCGGTGTGTTCGCGGCCGGAACGGGTCTTCGGCACACGCCGACGGGGCGACAGGTGTGGGCAGACGCTGCCGGCTTCGAACGGGTGCTGTCGGGTCGGTCGAGTGGGATCAGGTCCGCCGCGATCGGTGAGTGCTTCCTCGCCGCCGTCCCCTACGCCTTCGCGTTCGGTGTCGCCGGCCGGTGGGCGGCGACGTATCGCCGCGCGACCGGACGGCCGGCACCTGACCCCGACTGGTACCCGGCGACCACGTTGGACGACGACGCCGGTTTGTATGCGGATGTCGGATTCAACAATCTCGATGCCACGTTGTGTATGGCCCTCTATCGGCTCGAGGCAGCCGGAACCCGGCCGGATACCGGTGGAGACCACAGCTTCGGGGCGATGTGCGGTTTCTAAAGTGAGAGGGGCCGGAGCCCGACGCGCCGCCGGCAGGTGGGAGCGGCCCTTCCGGCGCATCTGGTGGGATCGCTGCGCTGAGCGCTCGCCGGTTCTGCCGTGGCGGCAGGGAATGGGCCCGCTGATCGTCGATCTTCCCCGGTCCTTGCCGCGCCGGCCCGCCGTGGACGCGGCCGCAGAGGCGCTGCGCGAATGCGGCATCAACGACGTCACGACGCGAAGTGCGCACCACCGCACCCACGGGAGCGGACCTGATCCGACAGTTCACCTTCACCGACTGGACCACGCGCAGGTGTGCGCGCCTGCGTGAGACCGAGTTGTGGGAGCGCCTGGACGCCCCCGACCGGGCAGCGCTGCTGAACATTGCCGTCGGTAGTGCCCCGCCGCGCATCTGACCGACACCGTGCTCCGCACCATGAATGACTCACGCCGGTAACGCATCGGACGTCGAGTGAGCGTCCGGTTTCACATGCCCGGCCGGTCTGACGCCCTGTTCGGCGGGAACTCTGCTGTCGATATCGATGTTTCGTCCGAGATCGGCTCCGCTTGGGCGCCGGTCCGACAGGGGGTGGAGGGCCCGGTGTTCTGCCCGCGGCTTACGACGACCGCTGCCGGACATCACATGGTTCCGGCGGGCGGTCGAGAGCGGTGATGAATTCCTTTATGCATCAGATGAACTCAGGGACATCCCGGACCTGTGTGTGCCGGGAAATCGGCCGAAGAGAGCAGTCCACGAACTGCGACGAGCCGAGGTCACGAAATCCGACAGGGTTCGCGGCCTCGTTTTCATGGTCTGGGACGGTCGAGAGCTGATGGTTGGACTTACCGTAACTAGCGTGAGTAGGGCATACATTGTCGAGTGTTCCTCGTTCGGCTCCGCTGGGCTGGGCACCCGGTCGCCGGAGGGAGGGTTCGGGCGAAGAACGCCCTCTTGGTTGGCGGGAGGCGTGAAGGGTCGAGTGTCACACCGCCGCACTGGAACTATCCGAGCTTCGCTGAGACATGCTTTGATGCAACAGATTGCATTCAGTGTGATCCGCGTAGTGGTGGCCTCCGGTGCCGGTGCCGGTGCCGGTGCCGGAGTCGCCGAGCAGTACGACCGGTTCCCCGGCGTCGAGGTAGCCGCCGGCTGCGAGGTGACCGAGGGCGGCTCCCGGGCACGAGATCGACGTCGAAGTCGGCGAGCCGTTTGATGCGCGGGAACTTCGCGTCGTTGAGGCGGCGGGTCCGGCGGCGTTCGGTGTCGTCGGTCTCGGAGGCCAGGACTTCGGCGAGAACGCCACGTGTGATTGTTGTTCGCGGGCAGCGATTTCGGCGTGCCGGACCGCTTCGGTGCGGATGGTCGGCAAATGCAGCTCGCGGGTGGCCGCGACGATCACGGCCTGGGCTGCGGTGTCGGAAGAAACCATGTCGGCTCTAAAGTTTCCGGTGAGCAGGATGTCGTAGGCGGTCAACGACGGAACGGGCCGGTCGTGTGCTCGGTGTCGGTGAGCCGGATCGAGGTGATGCGGGTGGGCCCCGGATCAGGGGGTGTTCGGCGAGTTGGTGCTCGAGGCCGTCGCGCATGTCGGAGGCGCTGACGGCGGCGAGGTGAGGATGCGGGTGCCGGTGGAGGTGCTGTCGGCGAGCAGGGGTGAGCAGGAGGTGTTCGGTGGCGATGGTGTATCTGATGGACCGTGAGGCCGACGTACCGGGTCTGAGGCCGATGCCGCAGTCCCGGCGGTGTCCGGTGTGACGGACGTCGCCTTTGTACGACGAGCGCAGGCCGTGCGGTTGAGTGCCGAAACCTTGGTGGTCGGTGACGGCACCCGAGGGGGTGGTCTGATCTCAACCCTGTGGCGGAAGACCGGCGACCCTGCGAACGAGCAGGGTGGGAGGTGGCCGAAAAACCCCGGCACCGCCGGGGCCACGACACCAGAAAGGTTCCCAGCATGAAGATTCAGGCACTCCGGACGGCTGTGATCGCCACGACGACACCGTTCCTGCTCCTGGCGGGATTCGGCGCAGCCCACGCGGCCCCCGGGCCCTCGAATCCGGCGGAGTTCAACCATTGCGAGGCGCAGACGCTCGTGTACGACCCGAGCTGCGACGTCGCGCAGCCGGACGGAGAGCTCACGCTTCCGGAAGGTGAGTTTGATCCCTGCGATGCGCAGACGTTGGTGTACGACCCGAGTTGCGACGTCGCGCAGCCGGACGGAGAGCTCACGCTTCCGGAAGGTGAGTTTGATCCCTGCGCGGCGCAGACGTTGGTGTACGACCCGAGCTGCGACGTGACGTCGGGGAACGAGGTGATCGGTGGTGATGGTCCTCCCGCTCCGTGAGGACAGGATTGAAGCGATGATCGCAGTGGGAATCCGCGGGCATGGACACGGCGGAGCGGACTGTGCCGGATTGCCCCGATGAGCTCGGCGTCGACGCGCCCGCTCGGTGTGGAACATGGAACTACGCCGTCGAACCCACCCGACACCGGCGCCGATGCTCCGGTCCGGTGATCTGACGGGCGGGCGGCTCGAGCGGCTGCCCGCCCCGTGGGGCTGTCACGGTGACCGCATCGGCGTTGTCGGCGATATGGTCGTCGCGACTCTCGCCGCCTGTCGGGCCGCGGAGCCGCTCGGCAGCGCCCCGCTCATCGGGTGAGGTGATTGTGCGTACCGCGGATGGGTTTGCCCAGCACACGTCGGAGTGCGATGACCGGGAGAGTGCCTGCACCGGCCTACGTGTGACCGCTGCTGCGGCCCACGCCAGAACTGGCAGTCGGATGCCGGGGTGCCCCTTTCGGCCGAACACCGACTGTCGCGTCGCCGCCACCGCAAGCACCGCGATCGCGGCCAGGCGAAGAAAGCACGTGGGGCCAGCATCCTGGCCATCGCCGCCAGGACCGTCGCGGCGCTGAAAACGATGGTCCGACCGACCGTGCACTGCTGCGATGACCGCCTCGGATGGTCTGCGTCCAGCGGCCCGTTCATCCGTGGAAACCCAGGGGACCGGGAGTTACTCGGAGTCGATCGCCAGGCCCCCGAGCGCGTCGGCCACGGTGAGCACATGCACCGAGACATCGGTGCCTGACGGGATCATGGAGATGTCTGTCGGCGCGCGAGTATTTGCACGCAGGGGTGGACGTCAACCGTGCCAGCAACTCCCGTCGTTCGCCAACGCGACCGCTCCGGCGGGCGCGCGGCGGGCGTTCACAGGGCCTGGGATGCGTCGACAAGATGGCGACCGGGCGGACAGGGAATCGGTCGTTGGGTGGATCGCTATGCGGGCCGAGCACCTGGAGTACGAAGGCCTCGACTTCGTCGTCGGCCCGGTCGATTTCGTCCACGTCGTCAGGAATGTCGCATTCGGGTGAGGAGTGAGTTGTGGTGCGTCACGGTGCTTCCCATTCCCGCTTCGGTTCTTACCGCCTCGCGGCTGCGGGCGGGTCATATTTTGGTAGGCTCGCTCCTCTGCGGTTCGGTGGGTTACTTACTGCCCAGACTGCAGTTCAGGCCCCACCCGTAGGCGCGGTCGAGTTCGTGTTGGCTGCCGTTGATGTACCGGACTTCGCGGGTGACGGTGATTTCGTGTCCGGTGTTCTGCACCAAGGCGATGGCGCAGATCGGTGCGTTGTTGTTCGGTGAGTCCAACCGCACCTCAACCTGGGGGCCAGAGGTGGGGTAGAGGGTGACGACACCGTCGACGGCCGCCCAGTTCGGTGCGCCTTCGTAGATCATCGCGAACACCAGGATTCGCCGGAACATTTCCGGGCGGGCGAGGTTGATCTGCATGTTCTCGCCGCCGACGTTGGTGCCGGTGCGGTCGTCGCCGTCGAGCTGGATGAACGGGTGAGTATTGAGGGCGCCGAAGCTATTACCCAGGGCCTGGACAACACCTTTCGAGCCGTCCGCGAGTTCGTACAGGCAGCGGAGGTCGAGATCGACTCCGCCCGCCGGTGCGGCCGCGGCCGCCAACTTGGCGAAGAAGCCCTTCTTCGGCTGCGGTGCGCCCGTGGACCAGTTCAGGTTGACCCGCATGGCGCCCTGCTGCTCGCCTGCTTTGGTGAGGCTGACGGTGGGAGCGGCTTTTGACAGCGTCACCTTGCTCAGGTTGACACCGCCCTGTGGTGCCCCCGGTGGAGGGTCTGGTGTAGTCGATCGCCATGGTGGCTCCTTGATCTCGGGGTCGGGGTCAGCCGACGGGGACCGATTCGGCCTGGTCGTCGTGGTCGTCAACGGCGATCGGTTCGGGGTTCCGGCGGTTGCGGATGATGCTGGAGATGAAGGCGGCGCCGATGAGGGCGACGCCGACGAGTCCGGTGATGTTCTCGTTGACGTGGTAGCCGATGGACACCAGCAGGATCACGGCCAGTGCGCCGATGGCCCAGTGGGCGCCGTGCTCGAGGTAGATGTAGTCCGACAGGGTGCCCTTGCGGACCAGGAACACCGTGATGGACCGGACGAACATCGCGCCGACGAAGCCGAGGCCGAGGGCGATGATGATCGGGTCGGAGGTGATCGCGAAGGCGCCGATCACGCCGTCGAAGGAGAACGACGCGTCGAGGACCTCGAGGTAGAGGAACAGGAAGAACCCGGCCTTGCCGGTGGCCTTCGCCAGTTGGGTGGGTCCGCCGGATTTGGTGGTCTCGGAGTCCTCGTCACCCTCTTCGGTGTTGAACAGTTCGCCGAGTCCGTTGACGGCGATGTAGGTGATCATGCCGAGGACGCCGGCGATCATCACCGTGGAGACGGTGTCGTCGGGGGCGATGTAGGCGGCGGTGATCAGCAGCAGGGCGCCGGCGATGATGACGGCCAGCTGGTCGAGTTTGCCGATGCGGGCGAGGGGCTTCTCCAGCCAGGACAGCCAGGTGATCTCCCGCTCTTCCAGGATGAAGCCGAGGAACAGCATCAGCAGGAACATGCCGCCGAACGCCGCGATCTGCGGATGCGCGTCGGTGAGCAGGGTTTCGTAGCTGGGGCTGCCGTCGGGGAAGTACGCGGCGTCGTCGGCAGGCGGGTTGAGGGCCAGGTCGAGGGCGGCGACGGGGCCGAGGCCGGAGGCGAGCCACACGATGACGAGGGGGAAGACCAGACGCATACCGAACACCGCGATGACGATGCCGACGGTGAGGAAGATCTTCTGCCAGAACTCGCTCATCCGGCGGAGCACGGTGGCGTTGATGACGGCGTTGTCGAACGACAGCGAGATCTCGAGGATCGACAGGATCACCACGAGGAGGACGGCCTGGGGGCCTCCGTAGAGCGCCGCAATGATGATGGAAATCACCGTCAGGGCGAAGGAGAGACCGAATATGCGCAGAACCACGAAGCGTGGCCTTTCTCTAGTGGGCATGCAGGTGCTACCGCAGGGGGACGGGCGGGGGTTGGAAGGGCTTGTCGTCCAGATGGAGTGGAAGGCCGAGATCAGTCACCACATGGTGAATATGCGTCCGGGACACAGCGCGGTGACGCCCAGTACCCTTGCCCGGGACGATGCGGCGCGGGCGCCATCGACGTCGCCGCTGCACCACCGCGGGAATACTTTCCGCGCGTCACCGAACACGAGAAGGCGAGAGCCGGAAGAAGCCCAGCGCCGCGACCGCACACCCGACGATCAGGGTGGGGCGGCGGGAACTGGGGCGACGGTGGTTCCTCGAGCTCGGTTGGGCCATGAACCCTCCTGGGGCACTCGGTATGTGGGGTGATCGCCCTGTCCACTGTCGTCCGCTGATGCCACGCGAACATCCCCTTCACCGGTGGGACAGTCCCACCCTGCGGATCGCAATACCTTGGGACGGTGCGATTTCGGTGCAGTTCACCGGGTGGGGTCGAGTCCAACCCTGAGGGGGATGAGACGACCCCGCTCGAACCGGCAATGTTGACGGCATCCGAAGCACCACCCCCTCATCCCATACCGGAGGAACACCATGTCGAACACCACCAAGCGCTCCAAGACCACTGTCCGCGCCGTCCTCGTCGGCGCCGTAGCAATCCCGATGCTCATCCTCGGCGCGGGAGCCGCATCCGCAGCGCCGTTCAACTTCGGCAACGACAACAGCGGCGGCAACGGCGGCGGCAACGGCGGACTCAACCTCGGACTGCAGAACAACCAGCAGGGCGGCAAGGGCGGCGGCAACGTCGCGCCCGGCCCCGGCGGCATCCCCGCCGGACCGTTCAACTTCGGCAACGACAACAGCGGCGGCAACGGCGGCGGCAACGGCGGACTCAACCTCGGGCTGCAGAACAACCAGCAGGGCGGTGCCGGCGGCGGCAACGTCGGATAGCCGTCGCGGAAGGGTGAGTGACCAACACTCACCCCTTTCCGTTCCGAGCCGCGCACTCGTGTGCCACGCCTGATCCACGCGGTGTCCCGGCGACCATGCTGGGCTGAACATGGATGCGGCTGCGGCTGCGGCTGCGACGGTCGACAACCGGTCAGGTAGGCGGCGACGCCCGTCCGGCCGCCGCCGTTCGTCACCGACCACGACCTGCCCTCCGTGCTCCTATGCCCGGTGGGCAGGTCGCCGCCGTGTTCGACGCCGCCGGACGAGCCTGGGGCGGACGCCTACCCATCGGGCATCGATCTGATCTGGCACAGCAACTCTTCGCAGAGTGTGGGTGCCCCGACTCCGACAGGACTACTGAAGGCGGGGCGCAACACGGCACCCGAGGTGTCGGATGGGTGCGGCCGTCTCGTCGACAGCTCGCAACACCGAGCCCGCGGATCCACCGGTCGAAACAACGAGGATCCGCCGAATACCGCCCGCCGGCGTCCACCAGCCCGTCGGCAAGCCGGCGAGCACGCCCACCGGCACGATCGCCGTTCCTCGGGTGCGCTGTGCGGGTGTTCCCCGGGTCCGGGTGTGCGGTTCAATGGAAAGGTCGCGAAGGCGGTGCGGACGAGATGAACAATGTGCTCGAACCCGGGTCGACGTTCGCCGGGTACACCATAGAACGCGTTCTCGGGCGAGGTGGAATGGGGACGGTCTACCTCGCCCAGCACCCGACGCTACGCCGAAAAGTCGCCCTCAAGCTGCTCGACTCCTCCTGGGTCGACGATGACTACGTTCGGAGCCGATTCGAATCCGAAGCCGACCACGTCGCTCAACTCGAGCACTCCAACATCGTGACCGTCTACGACCGGGGCCGGATCGGCAACCGGCTGTGGATCTCCATGCAATACGTTCCCGGTATCGATGCCAGGGCGGCGGTCTCCGCCGGACCCATCGACATCGTGCGAGCAGTGCACATCGTCACCGAGACCGGGCGAGCGCTCGACTATGCACATCGCGCGGGGATCCTGCACCGCGACGTGAAACCGGCAAACATCCTCCTCGCTCCCGGTGAGCCCGAACGCGTGCTCCTCACCGACTTCGGCACCGCCAAGGCATTCGACGAAACCCACCACCTCACGAAAACGGGAATGCTCGTAGCCACGCTGCACTACGCCGCACCCGAGCAGATCACCGGCGAGGAACTCGACGAACGCGTCGACATCTACGCACTCGGCTGCACGCTCTATCACCTGCTGACCGGCGAACCCCCCTATCAGGGCACCGCCGCATCCACCGTCATGCACGGCCACCTCAACGGCGCCATCCCCAGGCCGAGCACCCGCCGCGGCGACCTGCCCGGCGACTTCGACATCGTCATCGCCAAGGCGCTCGCCAAACATCGCGAGAACCGCTACCCCACCTGCCAAGCACTCAGCGACGACGCCGGCATCGCCCAGCGGGCAACGCCGGACGTCGAGACCCGACCTGCCCACCCGGCCCCCGGCGCCGAACACATGTTCACTCGATCACCCGGCCCGGGCCCCTCCGACGATGTCGATCACCTCGCAAGGACCGACTCCACCGGCTGGTGGCGCCGGCGTTCGTCGGTCCTGGCCGCACTACTCGTGGTGGTCATATCCGCGGCCACCACGGCGTATCTCGTGTGGCCGTCGCCGCAGGACACGAACCAAATGGTGGTGCCGTTCAGCGACCTCAGCGACCCCTTCGGCGTGGCGGTCGACGCAGACGGACACGTCTACGTCAGCGACTACCAGCGGGACCAGGTCCTGAGGTACGACGCCGACACACACACCACCACAACACTGCCGTTCACCGGGCTGTCCCGTCCCATGGGGATCGCCATCAACGCAGAAGGCACCCTTTACGTTGCGGACTCCGCCAACAACCGAGTCGTCGCCCTCGAGTCCGGATCTGATCAACAACGGGAACTGCCGTTCACCGATCTCAACGTTCCGATCGCGGTCGCAGTACACGGCTACGGTGACCTCTACGTCGCCGATGCACTCAACAACCGCGTGGTGGTTCTCCCACACGCATCGAATACACCGACCGACCTTCCATTCCCGGTCGTCATCGGTCCCTACTCCGTGGCCGCCAACGACCAGGGCGATGTGTATGTGACGACCGCGAATAGCCAGGTCAGCGTGCTCAGATCAGCCACGAACACGGTGTCGGTTCTTCCATTCGACAACCTCGACGGGGCCGACGGCATTGCGGTCGGCCCCGACGACGCCGTATACGTCAGCGACAACCAAAACGACCGAGTCGTGATGCTGCCCGCCGGCTCCCAGGAGCAGACCGTGCTGCCGTTCACCGGTCTCAGCGCGCCGGTAGGAATCGCGATCGGCAACGGCGGCGAGGTCTATGTCGTCGACGGCGACAACAAGCGCGTGGTCACGCTGCCGACCACTTGAGAACCAGCGAGCCCTGAGCACCTCGATGTCAACGCGGTGACCACCAGGGCCATCGCGCGGCCCGCTGGCGACCGCCGGTCCGATCAATCGGACTTCCCGCGGCACGCCTCCTCGAGAGGGTTCCCGGGGGTGGGTGGACTGCACACCCCAGGGGGATTCGTGGAGCTCTGGGGGAGCGGAGACTGAAATCGTCTCGCAGGTATCCCGCCACACCAACCAACATCCAGGAGTACTTCTCGTGTCGTTCCCCGAGTCCCTCGCTTTCGGAATGCTCTTCGCAGCCACCTGTCTCGTTGTGGGCAAATTATATGGGCACTGGCGGCTACGCACCGGACAGTTCCAGCCCGAAGAATTCCTCGTACGCAACGCGATTGAGCATGGCGTTCCACTGCCTGACGATGCAGACGGAGAGGTCGTTCAGGAGCTGTTGCGCCGACGAAGCCGAGCGCAGAAACGGTCGCTCGTCATCTCTGCCCTCGGCGCCGGGTTGTGGTCGGTTGGCCTCGTGCTGGGGATCCTCGAGGAGGGCGCGGACAGCATCGGCTGGACTGAGGTCATGTACGTCGCTTTCCTGCCTTGGTCGCTGTGGGATACCGCCCGTCGCCTCACTCGGATCCGCGCGTTGCTCGCACAGGTTGATGCCCTACGCCGTTCAGGCAGACCTGCCCACAGCAGCGCACATTCTGCAGATACGGTACGTGTCCATCGCCGCTCCGCGAGCTGAGCGGACTGCCCAGTCGTGCACGCGATAGGACGCTGTCCACCCCGGTCTCCCGTCGGTGTCCGCGGTCCCCGGCGTCCGCCGCACCCTTGAGGAGATGGTTCCGCGTGCGGCGGTGTAAGCCGACAGCACATCACCACGGCGGCGCCGTGGTGATGTCCTCAGACTGCGGCGGACCCACCCTCTACGGGCAAGGTCACACCGGTGATGAACCGTGTTTCTTGAGAAGCGAACACCAACGCGTTGGAGACGTCGACCGGTCCGACCCCAGGGTTGAGGAAGGCCAACAGTGCGGGTCGCAGCGAATCCTCGTATGTCGGATCTCGCGTCCGGTAGGAGCAGCCACCAGACGGCGCCGTTGAGGATCAGACCGGTGTTGCAGGTCGCCGGTGCGGCACCAACGGACGCGGAGGGAGTGCGGCACCGCAAGTCTGCCCTGCCTGCGAACATCGATTCTTCCGTGGTGAGGGGTGCGCATCAGTCCGATGACGATGTGCATCGATACCGTGTGACCGAACCCGGCGAGGCCTCCGACACGGGCTCCGAGGAGGTGGTGACGACGGAACCACACCCGTCCCCACGGAAATAGGCTGCGGCACAGCGGCTGTGAAGCCGCAGACGCCGGTCACGTTGACATCGACGCCCTCGCGCCGTCCATCGGCCGATGCCGCGGATCTCATCGCCGAATGGGGAGAACCCGCGTTGGCTGCACCGATGCGCGGGCGACCGAACTCGGCGACCGCGCAGGCGAGGCATACCTCAGGTGCGCCGAAGTCGCGGACATGAATGGTGCAAGCGATGATTCGGCGCACCCGAGCCTTTCAACGATCGAACCGGATCCGCGAAATCCCTCCTCGATAGCGCCTGGTGGAACGGGGAGGTTCGCCCGACCTCGCCACACACCTCGACCGCGATGATGTCAGCGCCCTTCTCGGTGAGCCGTTTCGGTGTGGCTGCGGCGGCGGCCGCGCGCTGCCCCGGTGACGAGCGCGGCCGTCTGCCCGGCCGCGACCAGTCGGCTCGCTGTCGTCGGAGAAGATCACCCGGGCATTCGATGATCTGGCTGCCGACACCGCCACCCGGTCACGTTCCGGAGCCCGATGTGCACCGGCGAGAAGCTGTCGGTGCGTCTGGTTCTCACCACAGCGGCCGAGCAATCGGAGGCCGGTGACCTGGCACGTGGTGAGCGATCTCCCGGTGCACCATGGGATGGAGACTCGGTCGCGCCGGCGGATGCTGGTCGACGACCACGACACGCTCACCCTCGACGGCGAAGTTCCGATCGCCGACGGGTCGTCGGTCCGGCTGAATGGTTCGTGCCGGTCGATGTGAGCCGGGCCGGTGACCCGATCGTGGGCACCAGTTCTGAACATTCCGCTCTTTCCAGGTCCGGCAGCCCGCCACGAGTGGTGACCGTTCGGCGATGGTGACCTCGCCGCCGCCGCCGGTTGTAGGTGGCGTGGCTGCCCATCTGCTCGCGGTGGTCAACGTCGGCTGTGTCGGCCGATCCTGCACAAGCTCGGCGACGTGCGCGGTGCGGATCGGTGTCGATGCGTCGGCCCGTACCGGGTGGGTGACGGCTACCGGCGGCCAACTCAGTACGAGCAGTTCCGCGAACGAGGGGATGGCCCAGGAATGTGGCGAACGGTGACCATGGCAGTCGGCTCTGCCGTGGGGTGAAGGATGATCACTCCTGAGGGGGAGGTGCGGCCAGGTGCTGGCGAGACAGTATTGGTGGCATAGAAAGCAAGACGGGCTTTCATCGACTACAACGGAGGATTCACCTATGTCGTACCACCCCACCCAGCTCACGGTCCGCGTTTTCATCGCCGGCGGGGCCGCGGTCACAGCACTGATGTTCGGCGCCGGGGCAGCGTCTGCGACGCCAACCCCGGTCGATGTGCCGGTCAATGTCGTGAATGACAATGGCGGCGGTGCCGGTGGCGGCAACGGTGGGATCAATATCGGTCTGGAGAACAACCAGCAGGGCGGCGCCGGTGGCGGCAACCAAGTTCCGGG
>NZ_JASHKU010000018.1:41874-166240 GCF_030056875.1 Rhodococcus sp. IEGM 1351
TCGGTCTGGAGAACAACCAGCAGGGCGGCGCCGGTGGCGGCAACCAAGTTCCGGGGGTCGGCGGGCTTCCGGGCATCCCCAACGGGGGCAATAACAATGGCGGCGGTGCCGGTGGCGGCAACGGTGGGATCAATATCGGTCTGGAGAACAACCAGCAAGGCGGCGCCGGCGGTGGGAACGGCTGACACCCGCAGGCGAAACCCGAACCCCTGTAGACGGGATTCACTGGATGCCCCGGCGCACACCGCGCCGGGGTTTTCGTGTGGTTCGGCTACCCGGTAGGCGGTGCGGGGGTGCACACTACCATGAGGTTACGGGTCATCCGATGCGGGAGCGGTGGTGGCCGAGTGATGCGGATGGCGCGGTCGCACAAGACCGCGATCGTGCAGGCTCGGCGCAACGCCGAAGCCGGCACGGCGCAGACTCGGCTGCGCAGACAAGACTCGGCACAGGCGCAGCTCGAGGTGTTCGAAAAATGCGGATTGAGCGTGCTTCCCACGCCGCCGGGCTACGCCGGCAAGGTGGCGCTGGACGGCGACCACACCCGCGGGGGCCAAGCGGGTGCGGATTCCGACGGTAGCCGACGCGGAGTACATGAAGATCCCTGACGAGGCTGCCGCTGCGTCACACGATCGGGTGGCGCTCGACCGAATGCGGATCGGGTAGCCGCCCTGAGATCGTCACGCGGGCTGCGGAGTTGGTGGAAGGCGGAGCTGCCGTCCTCAACGGCGCTGACAGCGTGTGCGAGTCGGCCACCGGTGTGGCGAGTCGCGGACGGCGATCTGCGACACATTGCCCTGGCGGCTTCGGTCGACAGGGTCGACACGGCAATCCGCGGACATGCCCCGCCGCACTCGGGGGTGCGCCCCCAGTGAGCGGCATCGTCCGTCACTCACTGGCTCGCATCTGCACTGGCCTCGGCCCGCTTATCAGCCCTGCACTGATCCGGAATCCGGTGGTGTTCGCCTTGGCGCTACAATATTTCGTCCTCCAGCGAGGTGGGCGACCACCTCCGCGCAGGCGGCGAGCCGTCCGGTCGGAGCCGATCCCGGCCCGGGCGTATCGGATGATTGAGGCGGCCGATCAGAGCACGTTGCTCGAAAGGGTAGTGGCCTGCGGGCGTCTGCTATACGGGTTTGCCGCAGCTACTGCAGAATTTGGCATTCGATTCGTTCGCCGTTCCGCATTGACTGCAGAAGCGACGCTGTGCTGTCTCGGGTGGACTCGAGGTTGGGGGCTCGGTGGGACCCGTGTGCGGTGGTTGTCCGCCGGCGGGGCTCGCACCCCGGGGCGAGATCGTGGATGCGCTCTGTGCTGCGCCGGTTCCGGGTGCCGCCCCGGCCGGTCCCGCCCCGGCAGGTGCAGCGGCGGGTGTGGCACCACCGCGCCGGCCGCGCATGAGCACGGTGAGCAGTCCCACCACCACCAGGATCGCTATCACACCTCCGATTACGAACCATGTGAGATTGGATCCGCCCGCCGCGGGTGCTGCATCACCGTATTGATCGCGGTCTTTCGCGGCATCCTGTTTGAGATCAGCGACACCGGGATACCCGGGTGAGGCCGCGAGGACGTCGTCGAAATCCTCGATCGCGGCCGTGTAGTTGCCAGCGAAGTAGTTGGTCAACCCGTCTCGGTACGCGGTATCAGTGGGCCCGAGTGTCGCTTCGACTCCATTGGTGGACAGCATGTCCGAGAGGATGCTCGACGGGGCAATGAAGTTGAAGGCCTGAGTCTCCCCGGTGGGTTTGAAACTGTTGATTCCGAGGACCTTGCCATCGAGCGCGATCGTGGGTCCACCGCTCATGCCCTCGGATATCGCTGCGTCCATCTCGTAGACCGGTACCGTTCCGCTGGTCGATTTCTTGCTGATCTTGCCGCTCTTGCTGGTGGGGTCCAACGTCGGGTCGGTCACCATCTCGGTGCTCGCCGGGTATCCGACCGCGAGGACCGCAGTGCCGACGGCGACATCGGCGTCGGCGCCCAGTTGGGCAGACGGCATGTCCGACTGATGGACCCGGAGAAGCGCGACGTCCCCCTTGTCGGGAGGCACGGCCTCGACCACTTCGGCGGGTTGTGCATCGATTTGGTCTCCGGAGCCGGACAGCACCGCGATGTCGATTTGCGGGCTGGAGCCCCCCTGTTCGCCCTCGACGCGCCAGTTCGCGACCGCCACGTCGAACAGCGCGGGTGCGTCTTGGAGTTTGGTGGGATCGATGCCCTCGAGCCGGGCGGGTTCGACGTTCCCGTCGACGATCGCCTGCACTGCCTGGCCGAGGATCGCCTCCTCTGCTCCCGTGCCGCAGTGACCTGCTGTCGCCACCCATCCGTCGGGGTTGACCACAAAGCCGGAGCATTGCCAGCCGGACTCGAAATAGCCGGAGTCGAGCAGGTTTCCGTTCGGTAGGCGGACCCAACCCTTGGCGGTTGCTTGGATGAACACCACTGCAGGGCGGATGTATGCGGCCGCGACTTCTTCAGGGTTGGAGTCCGGCTTGGGCGTCGGGGTGGGTTGACTGAGTGCCACAGCGGGTGTTCCGACCGACAGTGCGCATGCGAAAACGATGGGAATGGCGAATTTGGTCCGCCATCGAGGATCTGACATTGCGACTTCCCCGTTCTGAGATTGTTCGGCATCGCGTCGGCGACCGTTGAAAGCCGGGATCATCGAACCCGGCCGGGCCGCGCTGATCTGACCACCGTCCGCGCGACCAGGTGCCCGTATCCGTGGTGCTGCAGCCAGTCGAGTACGCCGCGCCGGGCGCGGTCGTTCGCCGGTGATCGTTTTTCTGTCCGGAACCAAGTCTATCCAGGTCGTCGTGTGTTTTGAAAGGGTGTCGGACGGGGGCCGCGACGCGGAATCGGCCCAGGATCGCACTCACTCGTGGCCGTGCCGTATCGCTGGCCTCAATCGCCTGTGGCCGTCACCGCGGAGCATCAGTGGCGAAACGTTATCGCGCGCCGCGACCGTCGCTGGCGCACTTGGCAATCGGCCTGCGCACCTGCCCGGCAGGGAGAATGTGGTGTCGAGGGAGCGGCGCGCCCCGCTCAACCGGCACCGGCCGGGGTGTCGTTTCCTGGAAGCGCCGGCACCGGCGCCGGCACGGGTTCGGCCCGTGCGCCGGGAAATAGACGAGTGCGCGGCGCCAGCGACTAAGGGCGTGTCTCACCTCCATGTGAGACACGCCCTTTAGTCGACAGCTGCGGTGTTCGGTCGGTACACGCCGGGGTGTCCCGGAGGGGCGTTTGATGCTGTCCTGCCTGGCTGGTGATGAGTGTCGGGCCAGGCAGGGCACGCGGAGAACAGAATTCGCCCGTCACGTCGGAGGCGATTGCCGAGCGGACGTACCAGGCCACGTCCCCGAGCACATCCGAACTCGCGGCTTGGGTTCGAACGCGTCCAGCGACAGCAGCAGCCGCCGATGCCTCGTCCTGCCGTGGTGGTGCAATGGAGGCGTCGGATGCCGAGGTGGGCGGAGGCACTCTCGCCGGATCCCCCGCGCGGCCCTTCGCCGGCACCGCAGCCGGACAGACGACCGGGCGCGGGCCTCTAGCGCGCCCGCAGCTACCGGGGCAATGCGCTTGATCCACCACGGTTCGGCGTCTGCTCGTTCGCGGGTGTTGGAATCGTGAGCGGTGAAAGCTACAGACGGATCGGCGGTTCGACCGGCGGTGAGTGTAGCCACGACCTCCAGGAGCGTCAGACCGCGGGTCCGTCCCCGAACGGGTGGCCGGCCAGCGGTGAAGGGGGTGGTGGAGGGTCACCGCAGGCCCGCCGGCCTGCGGTGAGGGTGACGGAAAACAGGGTGTCAGGGGGTGTGTGGTGTGACGATGTTGTTGGTGAGGGCGAGAGCAACGAGTCGGGCACGTTTCTGGTTTCGGGGGAGGTCGTCGATGTCGAATTTGGTGCAGATAGCCCGCAGGTGCGACTTGACGGTTTCGGTGCTCACGTTCAGGGCGTCAGCGATTTGTTGGTTCGATGCAGCGATGGGGTGATCGGTGCCGTCGTGGAATGGCCGGCACAGTTCGGTCAGGACGATGTGCTGGGCGGGTGTGAGGTCGATGGGAGTGTCGATGGTGTCGCCGATATTGGTGACGCCGCATTCCGTCGCGGGCTCCCCGTGGTAAGTGAGGGTGCTCTCGCCGATCCGGATGACATCACCCGGGTGCAGGGTCTGGCGTCCCCGTATTCGGGTGCCGTTGACGAAGGTTCCGTTGCGGGAGAGGCTTTCGTCGGTGATGGTCCAGTAGATGCCGATGCGTTCGACGGTGGCGTGCAGGCGGGAGATGTCCGGGTCGGTGCGCAGTGACAGGTCGGCGTGAGCGGAACGGCCGACGATGATCGGGGAGCGGTCGGGGGACAGTGGTATCTGGTGGGTGTATCCGCGGTCGGTGTAGGTCAGAGTCGGGTCTGTCACGGGGTCTGTCACTGGTGGTCGTCCTTGTGGTACGGGTTGGTTGAGACGGGTGCGGTGGTGGGCATCTGGGCCAGGATCTGCTCGGTGGTGTCGAACATTTGCTGGATGACGATGGCTGCGGCGATACCGAGGGCGAGGCTGACCGCGCTGGCGAGGGGGAGACACGGGGTGAGGACTGCGGGGAAGAACCACAACAGGGTGGCCAGGACGAGGAGCGGGGCGGGCACCACGATCCAGCGGGCTCGGGACAGTTGGTCGCGGTGCACGGTCAGGGCGGTGCGTTGGGTGTGGTGGGGGTCGTTGTTCGGCGCGCCGGTGTAGGCGTTCGTCGTCATGGATGTGCTTTCTCGCGATCGCGGTCGGGGTGGGGTGGTGACGGGTGTCGGTTGTTGCTCGCGTCCTTCTATCGTGGTGGGCGGGGGCTGTTGGCGTTAGCCACCCTGGGGGTGGCTGTGACCACCCCCAGGCCTCTGCTCGTCTGTGTGGGGTTCCGGTTCGGTCAGGTGAATGCGGAGGACAGGCACCAGGCGGTGGTCAGGATGCCGATGCTCAGGGCGATGATGCCGAGGGTTCTGGCCCTCTTTGATGCGGTTCGGGCGCCGTCGAGGTCGCCGCTGTACCAGCGGGGGAACACCTTCAGTGCGTTGCTGAACGCTGCGAAGGCCAGCGGCCAGAAGAACACCACGGCGGCGACGGCCCATCCGACGTTCGAGGGTGGGGGCGGCGACAGCGGCAGAGTGTGCGGTGTGGTCAGTTCGGGCTGTGTCATGTTCTGCTCCTGGGGTTGTGGGTGGGGTTGTGTGCCGTTAACACTGGTTCATGCCGATGTTCGGGCGCGTCCCCTTCAGGGTGAGGCGTGCCCTACCTTGCTATCGGGTGCGGTAATGCGCTGGGGGAGCGCGATCGCGGAGAGTCGGTGAGGTGGGGTGATATGCACCCTGATGGGGATGAGCGACCGCTACGCCGACGGGCATCGTTGACGGCATCGAAAGCCCCACCCACCCCACCCGCACCGGTAAGGAACCAACCGGATCGAACACCCCCCAAGTCCACCAAGTCCGGCCCGTCCAGCCTGCGAGCCCTGGTCGTCGGTGCCGCAGCGGTGCCGATGCTAATTCTGGGGGTGGGCCCCGCGTCCGCTGCCGCGACGTTCCCGTTCGATGTGCCGATCAATATCGGTTTCGAGAACAGCCCACAGGGTGGCGCTGGTACCGGCGGTAGCAATGGCAACGGCAACACGGGAGGCAGCGGCAGCGGCACCGGGTCGGGTAGGTAGCGCGTCATGTCGTGAAGGTCCACGATCGTTGCGTGTGCTGCGGCGGCGGTCCTGAACTGTGGGTACGGGGCTGTCGCCGGGTCGGACGGCCCGATTGCCGGCCGGGCCGTGGTGGCCTGGGTTGCTCCGGACACCCCGGGCGCCGCGGTCTGGCAGCCTGGTGCGCCCGGGAGCGGCGGCCGGGCGGACGGCGGCGACTGTGCCGGCGGATCCGCCGGCAGTGGTGTCGGCAACCGCGGCGGCAGCGACACGGGCGGGGCCGGAGGTAACACGCCGGATAGCCGCCGCCGCGGGTGAACAACCGGAAGGGTGAGTAACCCCTCCGACCGTTCACACCACTTTCTATCGACGACCGATGCTCATCGGGCGGATATGCCCGGCGGGCAACGGTCGCGCGGTGACGGTGCTCGGGTACGTAACAGGCGACGTCACTTTCACTGTTGATCTTGGTCTTTGGTCATTGTTGGTCCGTCGCACCGCGGCGGAAAGGGAAAGAAAATCATGGTGCACAGACGCGTATTTCGCCGATCGCCGAGGGTCGACGTCGGCCCGGAGGAGCCCGGTGGCGTGTGGCACCGTCGGCGGCTGTTCGCCGGCGGGCGGCGGAACTATACTCCGGGGATGGCGGAGGATGAGCCTGGCGGGGACCCGGATCCGGACCGATCCGCGAGCCCACACGAGCCCCCAGTGGGAGGCAGTGCGTGGGAAGTGAGCATCGAGGGTCGGCACGACGCGGACCGCATCCGCGACCAGGTGCGGCGCGGGGCGAACATCGGCGACACCGTCGGCGGTGGTGGCGGAACTCTGTTCACCGAGCCGGTGCTGGTGGTCAATCAACGGGCCAAACTGATCGAACTGGCTGCGGAATTCGCCATCTATGATCAACACGGCCACCCGATCGGCTCGGTCGTCCAGGTCGGTCAGTCCACCACGAAGAAGGTGGCGCGATTCATCGGACGCCTCGATCAGTTCTTCACCCACACCCTCGAGGTGCGCGACACCAGTGGCGCGGTGGTGTTACGTCTGATTCGCCCGGCGAAGGTGGCCAAATCCCGGATCGAGGTCGAGCGCGGCGACGGGGAGCCGATCGGGGAAATCAAGCAGGACAACGTGCTCGGCGCGATCACCTTCTCCTTGTCCGCTGACGGTGTCACCGTGGGGGCGATCAAGGCCGAAAACGTGCTGGCCTGGGACTTCTCGGTGGTCGACGAGTCCGACACCGAGGTCGCCCGGATCAGCAAGACATGGGCGGGCTGGGACAAGGCGGCACTGACCAACGCCGACAAGTATGTCGTGAGGATCCACCGGCGGCTGCCGGATCCGTTGGCACGTCTGGTGGTTGCGGCCAGCCTGTCGATCGACCTGGCACTGAAACAAGACGACAAGGGATTGAGCGTGTCCGATCTGTTCCCCTGGTGATCCGGCTGGGGCACTATTGGATTCGATTCAGTAAGCTAGGGGTTAGGTCGAATCGCGGTGGGTCCGAAGTCGGCGAGCGCCACCGTCACCCTATCTTCCGGCAACGACGCGCCGGGATCAGCATGTGCGAGTGCCGCTGTCGTCCGGGCGCCGGTGACGACCTGCGCCAGCCGACTTTGTCTCCACCCGAGCGCGCACACACAGAGCATTGCTTTCGCTTGGTAACAAACATGATTCCACAGAAGGGTAAGCCCCTCGGTGACAGAGGGCTTGCTACAATTTTGCCACGCTCCGGCAATTCACGACATGGTCTTGTGGAGTTGATTTCGATGGCTGCACTGCATGCTCGGCTCCACTGGTCCGCGGCGGTTGCTGTGGTACTGCTCGCGGTGACCGTGGGGTGTTCGTCGGGCGGCGAGGACAGTGCGGCGTCAGAGGCCGCGGCGACGACGAGGCAGGTGCCGGACACGGCCAAGTTCGTGCCCGAGTACCAGGATGCGGGCCTGTCGGAGATGAGCCAGGCAGGCCATGACATCGCCCGCGACAACGAGGTGATCGAAGAGTTGGCCGAGGCGTTGGGGGAGATCTACAAACTCCCCAAGGACTTCCCGATCATCGGTGTGGAATGCGGTGGGTTCGGCGTGATCTGGGATTCGGAGAACGACTGGATGGTGTTGTGTTACGAGATATTCACGGTCGCCGAGGATTACGCGAGACTGCAGGCGGAGGGCCGCGCCGACAACTCCGACCTGTCCTTCGACGGGATCACCCGGATGCTCACGTTCCACGGGTCCGGTCACATGGCGATCGACCTGTACTCGCTGCCGACCACGGGGTGGGAAGAGGATTCCGCCGATCAACTCGGTGCCCTGCTCCAGTTGACCACGCCCGGCCCGGCCGGGGTGGCGGGTGTGGCTGCGGCGGCGGACTTCTGGTTCGACATCTCCACCGACCCGGCGAGCCTGACCGCGGAGTCGGTGACCGCAGAGTCGGTCTTCGCCTACAGTCATGCACTCGACGAGGTCCGCGGTTACAACCTGCTGTGCTGGGATTACGGTGCCCTTCCCGAGACCCTCGGCGTGTTGGTGGCCGAGCCCGGAGGGCCGGAGCGGGAGGGGCAGCTGCCGGCGGACCGCGCGGCGGGGTGTCCGGAGGAGTATCAGAAGATCCTCGCGTCGTGGACCACAGTGCTCGAGCCGTACCTCACGGTCGAACTCGGTGTTCCCGCCGAGGAGGCGAGCGGTTCCCCGGCGGCGACGTCGACGACCACGACCGGAACCCGGTAACCCACCCCCACTGCACGGGGGTTCGGGCGGGCACCGAAGGAATGGGCGACACCTGTGCTGTCCGACCGGTAACGCGGTGCCTCGGGGCCGGGGTCAGTGTTCGATCCATCGAGGGGGCGGGTCGGTGCGGTTGTCCCCGTTCCAGTCGGCCTTCTTGTCTGCCCGCTGGTGCTGGTGCTGGTGGTGGTTGTGGTTGTCGTGCGGTGGTGGGAGGGGTGTGTCGGTGACGGTGGACAGGCGTCGTCGTAGTTCGGCGACTTTCTGGGGGTCGGCGTGTGCGGTGAGGCGGTCTCCGATTTCTCCGAGGACGAACATTGCGATGATGGGAGCGACGAGGACGCAGATGACGATGACGGTGGCGGTGGTCATGGGTGTCGGACCTAGCGGGGCCGCAGGTGCGAGGCGAGCCGGTCGACCTTGCGGAGGTGATAGTGAAACGCGAGTGGTAGTGCTGCGATGAGGATCATCGAGATCGCGGAGCGCAGGTGGGTGGCCGAGGTGGCGGAGCCCTCGGCGGCGTAGATGATTGCGCCGAGAATCAGCATGAGCCAGACCGTCGCAGCGACGATCAGTGTGATCAGGCGCGTTCGGGCTGAGCCTCCCCCGTTTCTCCGGACACTTCCGAACCAGGTTTTATGTGGAGACCGAGGAAGGACATCATGGGAACGAGGAAGTATCCGCCGGAGCTGCGGGAACGTGCGGTGCGGTTGTATCGGGAGTCGGATCCGAAGCCGGTGCTCCGCCGGCTGGCCGAGCAGTTGAACGTGCACCCGGAGGCGCTGCGGAACTGGATCCGCCAGGCCGAGGCCGATCACGGGGAGCGCGACGACCGGCCGTCGACGGCGATGATCGAGGAGAACCGGCGCCTGGCCCGGGAGGTCGCGGAGCTGCGGCGGGTGAACGAGGTGCTGCGGGCGGCGAGCGCGTATTTCGCTGCGGAGATCGACCCGACCCGGAGAAGGTCATGAGTTTCATTGATGCGCATGACTTCTCGGTCGGTCTCGTATTGCGGGTCCTGGGTATCGCCTCGTCGACGTACTACGAGTGGCGGGCGCGAGCAACCCTGCCCGCTCGGCGCCGACGTGAGGACGCCGAGCTGCTGGCGTTGATCGACGAGATCCGCGCCTCACACGAGTTCGCTGGCACGTACGGGTCCCCGCGGGTGTGGCTGGAGCTGCGCCGCCGCGGGGTGCGGGTCGGCCGAAAACGGGTCGAGCGGATCATGCGCGAGAGCGGACGCCGAGGCGCCTACCTGCGCAAGGGGTGGAAGGGTGGCTCGACGAAGCAGAATCCGCGGCACACCGCCGCCCCGGATCTGCTGGACCGGGACTTCACCGCGACCGCGCCCAACACCAAGTGGGTGGCCGACCTGACGCGGATCCTCACCGGTGAGGGGGTGTTGTGGTTGGCGAGTGTGCGCGACGCGTTCTCGAACAAGGTGGTCGGCTGGCGATCCGGCCCGCGGGCGGACACCGACCTGGTGCTCTCGGCGCTCGACTATGCCCTGTTCTCCCGCGATGTCCGGGGCGGGGGGTTGATTTTCCACAGCGATTATGCCGAGGTTTTCGTTAAGCCGAGGAATTTGTGAGTTTGTCTGTGCTGCTTAGATATTCTGAGTATTCATTCGGCTTAACGATTGACTGTCAGGCTTACGTTTGTCGTGTCCATGCCCCTATGGGAAGGAGACGGCGATGGATACGACGATCACCAGGATCGGTGCGGTTGTTATTGCCGAGTTGCGTTCAGTCGGCTACATGGAATCGACGATCGGGCAGTACGGAAAGACCATCAAGGCGCTCACCGAATACGCGAAGCGACACGGTGCAAATGCTTACACGCCAGCGTTGGGTGCCGGCTTCGCGTCGATGACGACCAGCCCGCGCACGGGACGGTTCAGCGCGCAGCGCAGGTTCGACTACCGACGACTGGTAGCCCTGTTCGACTCCTACGTGACCACCGGACGGGTCGACCTGTCGATGCGTAGGCGCGGCGGTGGTGGTCCGCGACCGACATCTGCTCAGTTTGTGGTGCTTAATGATTCGTGGGAATCGGACATGGCCGAACGCGGTTTGGCTGCAGCAACGCGTGAGGCCTACGGCCGGACGGCCCGCGGCTACCTGTGTTTTCTCGAATCGAGAGGAACCGTCGAACTCGATGACGCCGACGGTGGCACCGTTCTGGAGTTCCTGCGTTCGTTGTCGCCGAGGTGGGCGAAAACCACGTTGTTTTGGGTGGTGTCGAACCTTCGCCCCTTCCTGACCTTCATAAACCGGGCAGATCTGATCGACGCGGTCAATCTGGCGGGAGTGAAACGTCCCCATCCGATAGTGCCGGTCCTCGGTGACGACGATCATCGGCGGATCATCGCCGCGTGCACGTCCGGCATCGTGTGCGTTCGTGACGCCGCAATCACCTTGCTGGCACTGTCGACCGGGCTTCGGGCCTGCGACATCATTGCGTTGCGACTGGGCGATATCGACTGGCAGGGGCAGACGATCTCGCTCGTGCAGCAAAAGACGGGCAACCCGCTCACCGTCCCGCTGATCGACGTTCTCACCTCGACGCTCGCCGACTATGTTGTGCATGAGCGGCCCGAAACCGAAGACGATCACCTGTTCGTACGCCGGGTGGCGCCGCATGTTCGGCTTCGTGATCACGCCTCGATCCACCGGGTGACTGCGACGGTGTTCACCGCTGCCGAGGTGACCGATGTCAAGGGTGGAACCCGTCTTCTGCGGCATAACGCCGCCTCTCGGATGCTGCGGGCCGCGACTCCGTTGCCGACCATCGCGGCGGTGCTCGGTCTCGCGAGCGAGGAATCGGCCAAGCAGTACATGAATATCGATGACGAGCGGCTGCTCCGGTGCGTGCTGGCGGTGCCGCAAAGCGCACGGCCATGAACGGCCGCGGATTCACCAGCGCGTTCGCGACGCAGTTGGCTGAGTACGTCGAGTTCAAAAGGGCGATGGGTTGCGACGGTGCCTCGCGGATCTGGTATCTGAACAAGTTCGACTCCTATTGCGCCGAGCACGAGCGGACCCTTTTCGATCAGGAGACCGTCGAAGCCTGGGTGACAGCGCAATTGGCCACCTCCGGCCGGTACCGGTCGTGGATGTCATACATCCGCGACCTCGGCCGCTTTCTGCGTGCCACTGGGCACACAGACGCCTACGTGCTCTCCGACAGGTGGAAGTCCGCGGTCGTGCCCGCCCGTCCCTACCTGCTCACTGCCAAGGAGATCGACGCGTTCTTCGCCGCCGCGGCACAGCTGAACACGGCATCGCCGTGGCGGTGGCAGGCGAGCGCATTCTTCACTCTGATGCACTCGTCGGGCCTCCGCACCTGCGAGGTCCGCCGCTTGCTGGTCGAGCACGTCGACCTGCCGGGCCGGCACATCGACGTGATCTGGTCCAAAGGCAGACGCAGCCGCAGACTGCCGATCACCAGTGATATCGCCGACGTGCTGGCAGCGTGCGACGACACCTCGAGATCGACTATCGGTGCCGGGCGGGAAACGTTCTTCACCTCCTCGACCGGCCAGCCGGTCACCGCCGCTACGGTCGGGGTGATGTTCAACCGGATCTGGGATAACGCCGGCTTGGCGCGACCGGCGAGCGGACAGCGTCCCCGCCCCTACGATTTCCGGCACCATTTCGCCTACGCCAACATCGAACGATGGATGGCCGACGGCATCGACGTCGGCGCGATGTTGCCGTATCTGTCGACCTACATGGGTCACGCAACGGTCGAGTCGACCTACTACTACATTCACACATCGCCCGGCTTCATGGACGCCTACGGGCACATCACCGCCGGTGCCGGCTCGCTGCTCCCGGAGGTCGGATTCGAATGAAACACAACACCACAACCGGCGCGCCGGACTTCTACACATTCGCGCGCGGCTTCCTGCACACGTACATGCCCACAATCCGCAGACTCTCACCGAAAACGGTCGAGGCCTACCGGATCAGCTTGGAATGCTTCCTCACCTTCCTCACCGACCACGAGCACATCGACCGCGCACGGGTGAGCTTCGACCACTTCGACCGAACACATCTGAAAGCATGGATGATCTGGCTCGCCGACGACAAACAATATTCAGCGCGAACCATCACCCTGCGGATCAGCGCCCTCAAAGCTTTTCTGGCCTACGCCGCCGCCGAGGATGTCAGCCTCATGGCACTGAGCGAGGCGGCACGAACCCTCAAGACCCCGTCCGCCCCGAAGAAGCCGATCGAATATCTCACCGAAGACCAGACGCGAGCCTTCCTATCCGTATTCACCGGGCGCACCGGGAAATCACGCCGCAACCGAATGCTCCTGATCCTGCTCTACGACACCGCCGCCCGGGTCAGCGAAATCACCGCCCTCACACTGGCCGACCTGTCGCTGACCAAACCAGGGCACCTCACGCTCACCGGGAAACGCGACAAGACCCGAATCGTGCCCCTTGCCGGCAAGACGATCGAGCACCTGCGCGTCTACCTGAAAGAATTCCACCCGAACATCGCGGGCCAACCCGCGACGCGTCCGCTGTTCTACAGCCTCCGCGGCGGCCAGCCCGTCGGCTTGTCGAGCGACACCGTCGCGGCCGTAGTCAAACAGGCCGCGGCGACCGCGCGAAAGACCTGCCCCACAATGCCGGCCAGGATCCACTGCCACATGCTGCGCAAAACGAAGGCCATGGACCTTTACCGGCACGGCATCCCACTGCCGATCATCATGAGACTTCTCGGCCACGAAAACGTCTCGACAACCGCCGCCTTCTACGCATTCTCCACCATCGACATGATGCGCGCCGCCGTCGACGCCGCCACCCCAACACCCGGCGACCCCGCCGAACACCCCCTCGCCGAAGACGCACTGCAAGCCCTCTACAGCCTGCGATGAACCTGAATCGTTAAGCCGAAGAATCCGACAGAAACAGGCAACTGACCAGACCCGCCCCCCGATTCCTCGGCTTAACAAAAACCTCGGCATAATCACTGTTAAGCGGAATTCCTATCTGGGGTTGCGTGACCACCGTCCGCAACGAATGGTGAGAGTTCTTTACGACGGTCGGCGTGTCTGTCGCGGACGTTCTATCCGGGGTGGTTACGCTACGGATGTGACGACGATCACAGGAACGGTCGGGACGTGTTGTCGGGTGCAGCGGCTGGTCCTGCCCGAGGGCGGGGGCCACACCTGGACGGTGCTCGGCTCGGATCATCGCCCGGTGGTACCGGTGGAGGAGTACCTGGAATATCTTCGGGCCCAGCAGGTGTCGCCGAATACGGTGAAGTCCTACGCGCGGGCGTTGGCGTTGTGGTGGCAGTTCCTGGAGCTGTTCGGGCTGGCCTGGGATGCGGTGACGTTGGAGAACTTCGGTGCGTTCCTGACGTGGTTGCGCACCGGGGACGAGCCGGGGGTGGTGTCGATCGAGCGCCGTGGTGCCCGATTCGCCGAGTCGACGATCTCCGCGCGGCTGGGTGCGGTGCTGTCCTGCTACGACTATCACGTGCTCAACGGCGTGGACGTCGGCCGGGACCTGCATCGGATCACCCATCGCGGCGGCGGCCGGTACAAGCCACTGCTCGAGCACGTCGCGCGGCGCAAGGGGCGTCGCCAGGCGGTGATCCGGGTGCGCCGCCCGGGCCGGGCGGCGCCACCGATCCTGACGCCCGAGCAGATCGAGCGGATCTGTGAGGCATGCGCGAGTTGGGATCCCGACACGCGGGAGTGGCGTGGGTCGGTGCGCAACAGGCTGCTATGGATGTTGTTGGCGGAGACGGGAGTTCGGCTGGGTGAGGCGCTCGGTTTGCAGCATCGCGATTGGCACACCGGGTGCGGCGACACCCCGTACGTCGAGATCGTCGCCCGAGACCACCCACACGGGGTGCGGGCCAAGAGCGGCTACCGGCGGGTGTATGTCTCCGACGAGCTGGACCGCCTCTACGGCGAGTACGTCTGGCGGTTGTGTGAGGCCGGCGCCGACCTGGCCACCGACGACTTCGACGGCACCTGCGTGTTCGTCAACCTCGACCGGGACCCGCGGTTCGCGCCGTGGCGACCGGAGTCCGTCTACGACCTGGTGGACCGGCTACGCCGGCAACTGTCCGGGCAGGTACCGCAGGCCTGGACCCCGCACTGGATGCGGCATTCGCACGCCACAGCGCTGTTGCTGTCGGGGGTACCCGTGCACGTGGTGAGTCGACGATTGGGACATCTCGACGTGCAGACCACGCTCAACACGTACGCGCACGTGACCGAGGACGCCGAGATGCGGGCGGCCGCCGACTGGAAGGCGTTCACCGGCGGCTGGCGAGTCGGCGCGCACCGCGACGACCGGATCGGGTCCGGCTCGTGACCGGCGGGCGCGACGAGGCCACGATCGACTGGGTGGAAGCGGCCCGCGTCCGCTGCGACCCGCAGGCGCTGGAGGACTTGTGGGCGGCGGTGCCGGAACCGATGCGGCTGGCGTGCTTCGCCGAGTCAAGTGTCCCAACGGAATACGCGGGAGCGTTCTGCCACGACGGGACCTGGCGGGCCGGGGTGGACCTGTCGCAACTGCCGGAGCCGATGCGCCGGGAGGTGGCGTGGTGTGTGTTCCGGATCATCGAGCTGGGTGGGAAGATCCCGACACCGGGGTTGAGCATGCTGGTGCGCCGGCTCGGTGAGGTGATCGCCGATCGTGCCGGACGGCCGCCCGCCTCCCTGCTCGGACTGCCCGTGCGGGACTGGTGCCAACAGATCCAGCGTGCGGTGCACCGGCGCCGCGGGCGGCTGCCGGCGGTCACCACGATGAAGAACATCCGCTGCCTGCTGACGCGGATGATGCGTCTGCTCGTCACCGCCTCCGACACCGGCCCGTGGTGGCAGCGGGATCGATGGAACCCGGTCGAGGACAACAGGATCCCGCTGCGCGAGCACGAGCCGATGGGCCGGTACTCGGTGCGGTTCGACCGGATCGGCACCCGGTGGCTGCGGCGCGGGCTGCAGTGGCACTGCAAGGTCGGGCTGGAGACGGGATCGTTGAGCTGGTCGACGGTGCACCGCCGGATCGTGGCGGTGGTCGAGTTCGACGGTTTCCTGGGCGGTCGCGGGGTCGACGGGCCGTGGCTGGTCGATGACGCCGCCGGGACGCGGGCCCTCATGCTGGAGTTCCTCGGTCATCTCCGCGCCAGGCCGGTCACCCGTGGACGCCGCACCGGCAAGCGGTTGTCGCCGGAGTCGGTGCAGCACCGGGCCAGCGATGTGGAGCAGTTCTACCTATTCATGACCGACAACAAGGACGCGGCCGCCGCGGCGCTGGCCGAACCGGGCTGGCTGCGACTCGGGCCCGAGCACGCCGGCTTCTACCGGCGTGGTGAGCTGCCCGGCAAGCCGCGGCCCCGACTCGACGGTCAGGTCATCGACGACGACGCCATGACACGGATCATGGGAGGGTTGGACCTGCTCGGCGCCGCGGTCGCCGACGGCGGGTTCGGTGACGAACAGGCCATGCGGATCACCATGCTGGTGGCGTTGTTGGGCCGGCGCGTCAGCGAGATCTGCCTGCTGGACCGCGACCCGCTGCTGCCGTTGTCGCCGACGACCACATCCTCACCGGGCGACCCCGACGCAGACGGCGACGAGCAGGGGCTGGTCGCCAAGCTCCGCTACCAGCAGACGAAGATCGACGGTGCACCGGACACCATCCCGGTGCATGCCGAGGTCGTCGCGATCATCCGTGAGCAGCAGCAGTGGGCGCAACGGTTCCTCGCCGAACACGGCGCACCCGGCAGGACCCCGAAGTACCTGTTCCTGGCCGCGCTGATGAACCGCAACGGCGACAAACCCTACTCCGGCACCAACCTGCGGAATCTGCTGACTGATCTGGCCGTCCGGCTGGACGTGCGCGACAGCACCGGAGCCCTGGTCGATTTCAACCGCACCCACCGATTCCGCCACACCGTCGCCACCCGGTTGCTGAACAGCGGCGTCCCGTTGCACGTGCTGCAGCGCTACCTCGGGCACCTCACGCCGACTATGAGCATGACGTATGCGCAGACGTTGCAGTCCACCGCCGAGGCCGAGTTTCTGCGCTTCCGCAAGATCACCGCCGACGGGCGCGAGCTCGAGGTCGATCCCCGCGACCTCTACGACATGCTCGAGCTGGACAGACGCACCGACCGGATCCTGCCCAACGGGTACTGCCTGCTGCCGCCCCGTCAGGTCTGCGGCAAGGGCAACGCCTGCCTGACCTGCGACAAGTACGCCACCGACGCCACCTTCCTGCCCGAGCTGCAAACCCAGCTCGCCCGAACCGACCAACTCATCACCGAACGCCGCGCGACGTTCGAGGCCCGCACCGGACACCCGATGGGCGAGGACAACATCTGGCTCGCCGGACGCCACCAGGAACGCGACGCCCTCGGCCGAATCATCCTCACCCTCGGGCACACCCGGCTCACCGACGGCACCGCCGGGGCGATCCGCGGCGCCGGCGTCGAGGCCCGCACCGAGGCCATCACCGGAAAAGAGGACAACCACTGATGCGTGGCAACCCGGACAACCTCCGCCAGGCCGCCGCCCGCAAGAGCGCCGCCGCTCAGGCCCGAGCCGAGCAAGGACTGCACGAGATCATCCGCCGCAACGAGCCGATCACCTTCCGCGGCCTCGCCCGGACCGCGGGTGTCTCCCTGGACTTCCTCTACCGCTGCACCCCGATCCGCCAACGCGTCCAACAACTTCGGGCCCAACAACAGAACACACCACCACCGGCAGCAGCGGCCCCGACCCGAGACGACTCTGCGAGCAGCGTCGTCCGCACCCTCACCGCCCAGCTCACCGAACTCAAACGACGTCACCGTGACGAGATCAACGCTCTCAGACAAGCGCTCGAGGCCGCACACGGCGAGAATCTCGAACTACGTCGCCGCCTCGGCGCCCAAAGCGCCCTCCACGACACCAAGGCACCCTGACGCTCCTCTTGCAGACGCGTACGCAAACGATCTACCGGCGTAGACACACAAATTCACGATCATTACCCCAGATAAAACATCGGTTTAACTCCGACAAGGGCTGTCAATTTACGGCGGTTCGGTTCACCCAGCGGCTCGTCGACGCGGGCATCGCCCCGTCCACCGGAAGCGTCGGGGACAGCTTCGACAATGCGCTCGCCGAAAACCTGTGGTCGACACTCAAGATCGAGCTTATCTACTGGCCCGCAAGAATATTCGCCACCAGAGCCGAGGCGGAGGCGGCATTGTTCCGCTACATCGATGGTTGGTACAACCCGCGCAGGATTCAGGCCGGCCTGCGCGGACTGTCACCCGACGAATACGAACGCGCCTACTATGACCGATCAGACGGACAGGAGACAGATATCATCGAACCCGAGCTCGTCGGAGCCAGATAGAAAAGTCTCCGGAGAAGCGGGGGAATCTCAGGCAAGTGTGGCGCGTGTGTCGGCCAGCAGCGGCCCCCACACGTGCGGGGGCGCACCGGGCGGCAGGGCCCCGTTCTTCACCGCCGTGTCGACGGCGCGTTGGGCGGGGGTGCGATGGAACATGCTGGCTCCTTGGGCGGGTCGCGGGTATACCCGACAATTCTCGGCTTCCGCGGGCGCCGCGAACATCCCCCTTGGGGTGCAGGAGGTATCACCCCCGGGTGCCGCCGCGCCCGGGTTTCGCGGTCGAGGGCCGCGGTCGAGGGATTCGATCCCCGCGCCGCCGCCCGTTTACCGTGCCAGTCCGGGGTTCGCCGGGGACGGTGTCGTGCGCCGTGGGCGGGGTTTACGCGGGGGTCGTGGGTGCGTTTCACCGAGGGGCGGTCGGGAAGGTGGTGGTGGTGGCGGTGTGAGCGATGCTTTGGCCCCGGGTGTGACGGTCGCCGGGTACACGATCGAGCGTGTGCTGGGGTGGGATGGGGACGGTGTATCTTGCCCGGCATCCGACGTTGCGCCGGAAGGTGGCGTTGAAGGTTCTCGACTCGTCATGGGTGGAGGACGACTACGTCGCGGTCAGTTCGAGTCGGGGGCCGATCATGCGGCGTGATCGGTGCGTACGCGGCGGCGGCCAACGAGCGAGGCGATGTGTTCGTGACGACGGCGAGCAATGCGGTCAGTGTGCTCAGCGCCGCGACGAATACCGTGGCGGTGCTGCCGTTCGCCGAAGTCGACGAGGCCTCCGGAATCGCGGTCGGCCCGGAGGGCGAGGTGTATGTCGTCGACGTCGAGACCACCCGGGTCGTCATGCTGCCCCCACAGAACTGATCATCCTGGCTCACTACTGTTGCCGAGCAACAATATTCGTTGAGCCCTCATCGCTTTCGGCGATGCCTGCGCGGCACGGTACGGGTCGAGGATCCCACCGCCCCCGTTCCGGGTCGGTCGCTCCGCCCACGACCACGCACACCACACCCATCCTGCCGCGTGCCGGGAGGCCGGCCGAGGCGGACACCCCCACGCGCGCTGGGGGTGGACGTCGGCCGGAGGCGTTAGGAGTGTTCTCTCAGCCGAGCTCTTTGACCCGGTGAACTTGGGCGGCGAAGGTCTGCTCGAATTCCTCGAGGTCGGAGAGTTGGTCGACCTCGCCGCTTTCGGTGTCGGTGAGGGAGGCGACGACGTTGTGCTGACCGACGCGTGCGATCAGCATGACGGTGGCGGTCCGGTTTCCGTCGCCGTCGGTGGTTGTGACGGCCAGTCCCACGGATTCGTCGGCGCTGCTTGCCGGCGGCTGGTAGGCCGACGTCCGGGCTGTCGAGGTGATGCCGAGTGCGGAGATGGTGACGGTGGAGCATTGTTCGAGGAGCTGTTGGGTTTCGCTGACGTTCGCCGAGCCCTCACCGACCACGATGGACAGCATACGCAGATTCCCGGTGTCGGGCTCCATCGCCCATCCGCCGGTGAGGAGGGAGGTGGCGGGGTTGGTCTGCTCACCCGGGCTCACCGCCCCGCATTCCGGGGGGTTGACCGTCATGTCCTCCATGGGTAGGTCCACGTCGGGTATTTCGGCGTCTCCTTCCGCGTCGTCGGGTGGCTCGAGGAGCGCGGAGTCGAACAGAACGTAGCCGGACGGTAGGTCCTCCTGGGTGATCAGCACGCTGCTCGGTGGGGGGTCGGCGGCTGCGGTCCCGGTTCCGCCAGCGAGCAGTACCCCCGCCGCTGCGGCACCGATCACCGCCCGCCGCCACAGCGAACGCTGTCGTGGAGCCGATGCCGTGTCGTTCATGGTCTCGAACACTGTGTCAGGGCCTCTCGTACCGTGGGGGGTGGTCAGACCCAGTGTTGTGGTGCCGAGCCAGCGAGACACCCCCCCAGAGGGGTGGTTTCGCCGCCCCCGGTAGCAGCGGGTCGAGTTCGATGCGATCCGGCGAGATGTCGAATCGACGCGCGGCGAGCGTGATGCCCGGTACCTCCGCACCCCGATCAGGCTGCAGACTTCCCCGAAATCGGCTGTCGTGCAATGTTTTTTTTGCGTGTGTTGTTGTCCCACCGGCGAAGGGGCTGGGGCCATCGCGAAGCGCGGCATGGCGCAGTGGAAGGACTCCCGCGGCCGCGGCACGCCGTCACACCGATGCCCACTTCGCATCGGACGGTGCTCGCGCCGGTGGAACAGGCTTCGACCATAGCCCGTCTCCGCCGTTGACGTCGTCGAGCACCGCCGACTCCGGCGGGCGTGGCCGTCTCAGAGGTCGAGCGCCATCAACTGGGCGCCCGATGCCTCAGCGGGGGTGCACGTGTGGGGATGCGGTCGCACAATCGAAGGGGGTGCGGATTCCTACCCGGAAGTGGGTGATACGGGGCCGGGCACCGGTGCCGAGGGTGATGCGGTGGTGGCGGCTGGGGCCGTGGAGCCGCAATCGTCTGATGCGGTCCGGTGACCGCGCAGAGGCGGTGATGATGGTGGTGGCGGTACTGCTGCTGGTGTTGCTGCAGTTCGCCGCGGCGTTCGGGATGGTGACGTATACCGGGTTGGAGCGGCAGGCCGCCATTGCGCGCGCCACGGTGCATCCGGTGCCCGCGGTGCTGCTCGAGGATCCCTATCCCACCCCGGAGGTCGCCGCGTCGATCCGTACCGCCGGATCCCAGCACTGGGCTCGGGCCCGGTGGTCGGCGGCGGGCGGTGAGCGCACCGGAGCGATCCCGGTCGACGCGGCCGCGCGAGTGGGGCAGACGGTCACCGTCCCGGTCGACGCCGCGGGCGATCTGACCGGCACTGTGAGTTCGGGGCCGGAGAATGCGGTGGTGGCGGTGACCGCGGGTTGCGGGGTGTGGGCGCTCGGCGCCGGTGCGGCCGCCGTGGCCGGGGCCGGTGCGCACAGGGTCCTGCTCGGGCAGCGGATGTGGCACTGGGCCCGCGAGTGGGACGAGTTCGGTACCCCTCCTGGACCGCCGTGACGGCGGATGCCTCCCGCGGCGGGGGTTGGATGGTGCGGCCGGCGGGGCGAGGACTGTGGCTGGCCCTCAGGCCGATCGAGGCCAAACGCGCCGCGACCCGCCAAGGAATGCGGCATCGACCGCAACCACCGCAAGGCGCCACCCACCCTCGTCGAAGGCGCCCGAGTGCAGGGCTGGACCGTTGCACTCGGTGCCCCCGTCCTCGCATACCCCGATCGCCTGACCGGTCCGTCAAAGCGACTGAATTACAAAGACTTACACAGCAGTACTGACAGGCTTCGTGCCCGGCAAACGTGGTGCCGGGTTCGAGCGGGTCGCTCACATCGGCTGCACCGCCTCGTCAGTGGGTTACCTCATTGAACCGCAGCGAACCACCACCGGGAATCCCCGGATGAGGAATCGAACCGGATGCCCGATCGAGCACCTCGATGAGCAATTAGCCGCTGGTAAGGAGTCGATTAGCGCTACAGGAGAACCTTTCCACAGCCGAAACCAGACGGCTGACACCCGGAAAGGAAACTTCATGAACCCAATGCGATCGAACTACGTTCGCCACGTGGCTTCGGCCGTCGGTATTGCGGCGGTCCTGGCAGCCGCGACAGGGCTGGGCACCGCAGCGGCTGCGCCCAGCCAGGACGCCGGGGCGACTGCGAATTTCATCGCGCTCAACGGTACGACCACGGAGGTGCAGGCAGACTCTGTGAGGTACTGCAGCACGGTAGGCTTCGGAATCCCATTGTCCAGCGGTCAGGAACTGGCGTTCGACGAGGTGCAAAGCATTGATGTCCTCGCCGCCGATGACAGATTCGAGCCGAATGGGACTGCATCACTTCAGATCAAGCTGGTAGACGGAGACCTGCTGCAAGACAGCATGCCCGCCAACTGCGACCTGTTCGGGCAAAACGAGATCGGCCGATTCAGCACTTCTCTGCAGGACCTGCAACGACTCGAATTCACCCGGCCGGCTGAGATGAGTGAGCGATGAAGCAGGCCCTGAAGACGGTGCTGGTATGCCTGGTCGTCGGCGCGGCGGCGCTGGTGGTGTGGGCGGTCGCGTCGCGACCGGACTCGCCCGAGCCGCCGCGCCCGCTGCCCGATTCCGCGGTCATGATCCACGGCGGACCGACGACGTGCAGTGAATTATTCGGGCAGTCCTGTGATTTCGGGTTGCAGTCCGCCTTCAACCGGTGGGGGACAGGTCTCGCTCCGTTCGTCGATTCCGGGGTCCTGGGCCCGTACGCCGAGCGGATCGGGTTCGTGGCGTCGGCGAAGCTGAGTCTGGACGCCTGCGCACTCTCCCACACCACCGGAAAGACGGTCCTCGAATTCGTCGAGCAGGAACAACGGCAACACCCGGACGCCGGCAGCCCCGAGCTGTTTCCGTTCTGGAACCGGACCCGGCAAACCCTGTGCCCCCTTTGACCCGCACAGTCGATTATGGCTTGACATCGACGATGTTCCGCCGCATCACTTGTCGCAGGCGAACCCGTCCTTGTCGCGGTCGAGCTTGGTATGAGAGCTACCCGGGCGGCATCGGCCGAAACCTCCGAACATAGGATTCCCAATTCCAGGTGGACAGGAATGCTTGCGCCGCTTCGTATCCGTTCCGGTGAAGCGCTTCGATGTCCTCCTGACGAAGGTCGAAGTCGAGGACCCCCACATCGGTGGAGTCCACCCTGATTGCGCGGACACTCACCCAGGGCTGGTTGAGGTACGCCTGATCGCGGCCCACGAGCATGGTGCTGAGAACGCTCTCGAACAGGTGCGGTGGTCCGAGAAGGCGCAGGAGTCTGAGATGGGGGATGACGTCATCGTTCCCGGCCGGCAGATTGGGAAGGACGGTGACCCCGAAGGTGGGCCATCGCGGTACCTGTCCATCGGTCCGATCCAGAGAATCGATCGGGAAGTTCGAGAGCACTCCGCCGTCCACCAGCGTCGAGGTCATTCCGGCGGCACTGGTCAACGAGACAGGGCGGAAGAAAAACGGGATAGCCATGGACGCCCGCACCGCGTCGGCTACGGACTGTGCGTCGGGGTCGAGGCCGTAGACCCGTTCGAAGTCCCAGGGCAGTCGCACCAACTGCCCGGTCGTCACGTCGGTAACGGTGACCACCAGTCTGTACCGCTGGTTCAGCGGCAGGGTGTCGTCGTCGATCTGCAGGTCGCCGAAGGTTGAGACCCCGAGGCTCGCGAGCGTGTCCTTGATCCACTGGCGAACACGATCGCCCCGGTAGAGTCCGGTGCCCCGCAGCAGCGCCCACGATTGCCCGACGATCGGGATGTTCTCGAGGAGGCCCGGATCGAGAAACTCTCGATAGTTGAGATGGGTGAGCTTCTTCAGCTGCTCGCCGGTCACATGTTTCCCGCTGGCTGTGGCGGCCGCGAGGATGGCTCCCACCACAGCGCCGGCCGACGTGCCGGACACGCGATGAAACGTGTATCTGGCATCGATGAGCGCTGAGGCGGCGCCGACCAACCCGATTCCTTTGACGCCGCCACCCGCTAGGACGAGGTCGGCCTCCTTGCTGTTCCCTGATGCGGTCACATCATCCGTCCCCTGGTCGCTGTGCGGCGTGGCCAAATCCGAGCCTTCCTATCTTCGCCGCTTCGTCGTCGGTGAAGGACGGATTCGAGAGCTTATGTGGCGTCCAGATTTCGAGTCCATCGGAATCACCGGAGAGGCCGACACTCACATCGTCCGGTATTCGGCATGCCTACACGAAACGACGGGCACCGTCGGCGCGGTCGCCAGTGCAGCCCTCCTATGTGACGTGCGATTGCTGCCTGCTCTGCTGCGGTGAACTCGGCGTCGTCTAGCAGTCCCTGCGCACGCAGCGCAGCGAGACGCTCAATCTCATCTGTCAGACCGCCGGTCGACACGCCGCAGCGTCAGGGCCCACGACTACCGTTGTCGCGATCGGGCGGTGCCCCTTCTCAGCGGAAGCCGGATAGGCGCCGTACCGGACCTGACGGAGGAGGCGGCCACTCGGGTTGCCGGGGCGGTGTCCTCGTCGCGGGCGCCGGGCACTCACCGGGTTTGTGCCTCGGACTGGCGGCGCCGAGACCCGCGGGGGGGGGCTGGCAGGGGGAACATCAACTGTCGTGCGGCAGTTGCAGCACCCTGTCGCCATCGGTGACGAAGAGGTCGCCGGTGGCCCTGACCGCGACCCAGATCGGGCGATCGAGACCGGTGAACGGCACCACCGTGGCGGTGTCGGCACCGGATCGAAGTGCGGCAACGCGGCCGTTTTGGTAGTCGGCGACGAACACATCGCCCGTGGCATCAACCGCCACACCGGTAGGGGACGCGAGACCCGTGAGCGGCAGCACGGTCTGGTAGGTGGCGCCGGCGGACAGGAAGACCACGCGATTGCGAATTCTGTGCCGAGGCGCTTGACGGCGCCCGATCAGGGCCGCTTGTTTGGCGCGCGGAGCCCAAGCTCTTGGGCGAAGCAAGGGTCAGTCGAAACGCTCCGAGCTGAACACCCGTCCCGCCTTCAAGGCCGACGCCACGACGAGGGACGCGACAGGATCGGGCAGCCCCCGCATCAGCAGCCGCGTCACAACGTATTTGCCCGCAATGGGAAACTTCTTCGTTTCCACAGTCCTCGTGACGCGCGCGATCTCATCACCAGACTCGTCGATGATGGAGAAGTCTGACCACTCCCTCCACTTCCTCCACTTCCTCCAGTTTTCGCGGTGAACCCTGCCGACCCGACGACCGGCTACCCTCAACGACAGTCGTGCGCTTCCGAGGACGTTGTCCTGGACGATCTCGCCGATCGGTCCGCTCCACGGCCGCTCGACGACCAACCGGTATGTGCCAAAAGTCTTGTCTCTGATGAGCAGGACCGGCCGATCGTGCGCGTCCACCACGTGCAATTCAGTAGCCAGCCATGTCGCTGGTGCACCGTTACGGAGCCCGAGGACGGCCCCGATCCGCAGGTCATTCCGGTCAAGGATCATCGGGCTCTCGTGCACCAACAGCCCGGCTTGACAGACGAACTGCAGGACCGGTTCGGTGAGCATGGTGCTGGTGACGCCGCTAGCCGCGCCGGCATTCGCTGGCGACCGAACCTGCTGCGACGGCATCGGCTGGGCGTGCGATGTCCACTCTGAACCGTCCCACCACCGCAACCGGTGATCATGCGGGTACCAACCAGGAGGAGGCGGCGGCGGATTCGCCATCTTCGTAGAATACGTCGGATGTAAGTGGCGTGTCCCCCGTAGATGAGTCTGGGTCGTTTTAGGGTCCTGTTTCTCCGGGGTTGGGGCTGGAAGGACGATGTGCGTCCACAAAGGATCCGCCACCGGTCGCTCGATATCGCTCACTCGGTGGTTGCCCTCGACCTCACCCACCAAGTGTATGACAGTGTCATACACTTGGTGGGTGAGGTCGATTGGACGTATCGGGCGGGCTACATGCGTGAGCGTCACGGCATCGAGGCCGATTGGGCGCGGGAGGCCTTGGAGGACCCCGGTGCGGATCGATCCGGATCCGGCCAGTCGGTCCAGCCGTAGTGTCCGCACGATCGGCTACTCACCGTCGGCCGGCGGGTTATTGACGGTCATCACCCTCGATGACGAGGGCACCACCCACGGCGTCAATGGGTGGCGGTCGAACGACACCGACCACAAGCGCTATCGAGAGGAGCCGGAATGAGTGACGTCGAACGTCTGCTCGCAGCGGAGGCGGCGGCGGCCGAGGCGAACATCGACGCTCCGGTGCCGGAGGGGGCGAAGGTGACCCGGCCGAACCGGGCGCGGTCGGTTCCGTACTCGATCCGCCTGAACCCGAAGGAGCTCGCTGCGGTGCAGGAGTTGGCCACGCAGGCGCAGATTCCACCGTCGACGTTGATCCGATCGTGGGTGATCGATCGTCTGCGCGTCGAACGTGGTGAGATCGGTGATGCCGAGGCGGAGCTGCGTGCCGCGCAGCGTCACCTGGCGATGCTCGAGCGGCACCTGTCGCATCGCGCCTCATGAGGATCTGAAGCGGGACCGTGAGACGGCGCCGATGTGGCGCGACTCTCTAGGTTGTCATCGGGAGGGTGAGCCCGAACACCCGTCGGCCCGGCTCCTACGAACCGACGCCGAACGTCGACGCCGAGAATCGGAAAGAGGCATCGCGAGCGGCGCGGCCGTCAGCGACTGCGACGCGAGACGGCGTCTATCGATCGGCCCGACCCGCGCGTGATCGAGGGCGGCGACGGAGTTCGGGGACGGGCCGGACCGGTCCTTCGGCACCACCTGTTCGGCGCCGGGAATCCGGCCTGGCGTCGCGGTCATTTCTCAGTCGCCGGTTCGGGTGACGTCGACGGTGGACTCGTAGGTGGTTGGGCAGTCGCCGTGAAAGGTTTGGACCCAGCGGCCAGCGAGTTTTTGGGCCGGCCCCTCGCCGGCACCGGTGCGGTCGAGGGTCGTGCGGGAGTCGACGGACGTTGTCCGCGGATCCTCGGGTTTGTTTAAACAGCTGCGCGGGGCGGCGGTGTAGGCCCAAATCCACTGCCCGTTCGCGTACAGGTACATGTATCCCTCGGGCTTTGCGTCGGTAATGAAGATCGAGGCGCACCGGTCGCCGGTGCGCAGGCAATACGTCCGGAAACGGCCGGTGAGGTTCTCCGGGTGGAGCGACCCGCCGGGCGGTACCACCGCCGGAGTGGCGATGTAGTTGTAGGTTCCGGTCAGCGCCGCGCCGGGTGAGGTCGGGCCGATCGGCGCTATCTCGGTGGGCGGGGTGAGCGGGATGGCGGGGTCGACATCGCCGGTGCGCCGGAGGGTGATGCCGACCTCGGATCGCCGCGCGCACGGGTCGCCGCGATATTCGACCTTCGTGCCCGTCAGGGAATGGCCGTCCGGCTGCGGGCCGTCGAGTGTCAGCGTCCGCGAATCCCAGCTGGGGACGTCCTGGAGCGGGGCACCGGTCTCGGGGTCCTGGCAGCCGATTGCGGGTAGTTCCCGCACGGCGGACCAGGTTCCGTCGCTGTAGTCCATCACGAACTGCGACGGCGGCGATCCCGGTGGATCGTCCGGACGTGTGGCGGTGACCGATGTGATGCAGGCACCGGTGGCGGCGGGACAATGGGTGCGGACCGCCCACCGCGCCGTGAACTCGGATTCGCCGCTGTAGCCCCCGCCGTAGGTGGCCTGCACCTGGTACGCCGCGTCGTACATGCCGTCGAACACCCTTCCCGGGTTCTGGGCTGCCCGCTCATCCGTGTCCTGACCGCGCCAGAGCGTGTAGCCCACGGCGCACAGTGCGACGACCACGACCGCGACGATCGGTGTCACGGGACGCCGCCACCAGGGTGCGCGGTGACGCCCGGCGTGGGGCGGATGCTCCCGCGGTCGGTCGCTGATCGGCGGTCCGAGGGGTGGTTGCGCCGAATCCGGCCGACCTGCGCCGGCCCACGTCTCGATCTGCTGCTGCGCCACCTCGTCCGGTTCGGGCGGGAGCTCGGTGCGCCGCACCGTCGTCTCCTCCTGCCGTCGAGTGGACGGTCCCGGTGTGGGCGGCCCCGGTGGATGGGACCGGTCCGTCTCCGGTTCCTCGCGCACCAAGGTCGGGATGTCGGCCTGCGGCGGCCCGAGTGCGTGTTGCGCGGCCGCCGCGAGGGCCCCGCAGCTGGGATACCGGTCCTCCCGGTCCTTGGCCATCGCCCGCGCGATGACCGCGTCGAACCCGGCCGGCAGCCCGGCCCGCGCGGCGGTGGGCCGCGGGATCGGCGAGTTCAGGTGCCCGGCCATCAGCTGGGCCAGGGTCGATCCGGGATACGGCTGCTGCCCGGTCAGCAGGCGAAACAGGGTGCAGCCCAGCGAGTACACGTCGGCCCGGGCATCGAGGGGGAGGTTCGCGAATTGTTCCGGCGCCGCGTACTGCAGGCTCGCCACCAACATCCCGGTCTTCGTCAGGTGCTGGGTGTGCTCGAGCGCCTTGGCGATCCCGAAGTCGGCGAGCAGCACCCGCCCGGGATCACCCGGATGACCGGGTCTGGGGTGTTCGAGGAGAATGTTGGCGGGCTTGACGTCCCGGTGCAACACCCCGGCCTCGTGGGCGTAGTCCAGTGCCTTGGCGGTCTCGGCGATGATGCGCACGGCCCGGGACGGATCGAGCGGGCCGCCCTCGCCGGCGGTGGCGGCGTCGGTGCCCGCGACGTACTGCATCGCGATCCACAGCCGATCACCCTCCCGGCCGCGGTCGTACACCGCGACGATGTTCGGGTGCTCGAGCCGGGCCGCGTGGTCCGCCTCCTTCTCGAACCGGGCGCGGGCGTCGTCGTCCTCCGCCAGGGCCGGGTGCAACACCTTCAGGGCGATCCGCCGCGGCAACCGCGGATGCGCCGCCGCGTACACGGTGCCCATCCCCCCGACACCGAGCACGCGTTCGATGGTGTACCCGGCGAACACCTCACCCGGCCGCAACGCGCCGTGCTCACCCATGCCGTCACCACCTCACCCGGATGCGTCGCCGACCTCAGTCAACACCGACCACACCCGCCATGTCCGGGCATCGGCCACCAATGCCCGGCGGGTCAGGGGCTGGTGACTCGTCTCCGCACCGACATCGCGACCCTCAATTTCGACCGGATGCGGCCAACCCGTTGCGTGATCCGCCCCGAGCCCCCGCCCGGCGGGCTCGAAAACACGCCGCGGATGCTGGCCGAGAGTAGTTGGGCGGAGCCGTCAGCGGGGCCGTCCTGCAAGTCTGACCCGGGGGACCTGGACCGGGGTGAGCATCGGAGTGGGCGGTCGGCGTCGGCAATGGTGACACGGGGCGCCGGAGAGTCGGGCAGAGCGCTCATCGGACGCTCGAGGATCGCTTCAGCCGGGTCTGTCATCGTTGAGCCTTCAGGCGGAGGTGACGCAGGGTCGCGAACCCAAACGCCGTGCCGAGGACCACCAGAATCGCGACGTCGAGCAACCATATCTCGGATGTATGCTGCCACAACTCATCTGGCTGCACCGTCGCGACGTGTGCCCGAAGATCGACCGTCGACGCCCCGGCCGCGAAGCCCCATCTCGCTGGGAACAACCAGGACAGCTGGTCGAGCACGGCTCGGTCGGTGACCGGGATCAGCCCACCGCACATCACCAGCTGCGCCATGACGGTCACCACCAGCAACGGCATCACCTGGTCACTCGACCTCGCGAGCGCGGAGAGCAGCAGCCCCACCATCACACAACAGCACGCCGTCAGAGCGATGTCGACCAACAATTCGATACTCCCCGAGGGGATGACCGCACCCGGACCGGGCGCCCCCTTACCTGCCACCACGATGCCCACGAGCACGATCGATTGCACGAGGGCGGCGAGGCCGAACACGATGCTCTTCGCGAACAGGTACGCGGCCGGCAGCAACCCGACTGCACGTTCGCGGTGATAGATCGTGCGTTCGCCGACGAGGTCGCGTACCGACAGCGCCGACCCCATGAAACAGGCGCCGAGAATCAGGAGCACCATGACCTGCGCCGGCTCCGTCGGTGCGCCCGGGCCGGCCGCGCCGAAGCCCGCCTCACCCGGGACCACGAGCGACAGCGCGCCCAGGACGAACGGGAGCACGACCAGGAAGGTGAGATAGCCGCGATCGGCGAGGATCAGCCGAAGTTGGCGCCGCGCCACCGTGGAGATCTGTCTGCCGGTGCTGGTGTGCGCCGGCCTGCCGGGTGGACCGACTCGGGGCGGCGCAGGGGCCGCACGCCCCGACCCCTGCGCCTCCCGCGCCCGGTACGCGGCGAACACGCCGTCCGGGTCCGCGCTGACCCTGGTGAAGATCTCCGCCCAGTCCGAACTGCCCAGTGCGGCTCCGACTCCGCCGGGGTGTCCGCAATAGGCGGTCTTCCCGCCCGGAGCGAGCAACAGCACCTGGTCGCACATGTCGAGGTGCGTGACCGAGTGCGTGACCACCACGACCACCCGACCGGCGTCGGCGAGGTTGCGCAGCATCGCCATCACCTGCCGATCCAACGCGGGATCGAGGCCCGAGGTCGGTTCGTCGAGAATCAGCAGCGACGGGCCGGTCAGCAGCTCCAGCGCCACCGACGCACGCTTACGTTGGCCGCCGGAGAGCCGGTCGACCCGGGTGTCGGCGTGCTCGGTGAGCGCGAGCTCCGCGAGTACCCCGGCGATCACCCGGTCGCGGTCGGCGGCCATCGTATCCGGCGGTAACCGCAACTCGGCCGCGTAGCGCAGCGCCTGACGAACGGTGAGCTGGCGGTGCAGCACGTCCTCCTGCGGAACCAGCCCGATTCGACTGCGCAGCGCCGGGTACTCGGCGTGCAGGTTACGGCCTTCGAAGGTCACCGCGCCGCGGGAGGGATTGGCGGAGCCGGCAATCACCCTCGCCAGCGTCGACTTCCCGGCACCGGACGGTCCGATCATCGCGGTCAACGAACCCGGCCCGGCGCCCATCGAGACGTCGACCAGCAGTTGTTTGCTGCCCTCGACGACGAACCCCACGCCGTGCAGACTCAGGCCCGTCTCCGCGGGGGCACGTTGCCGATGCCGGACGGTCCCGCCCGCAACGACGAGGTCGACCTTGCCGATCGTCACGATGTCGCCCTCGCGCAGCACCGTTCTCCGCGTTCGGGCACCGTTGACGAAGGTGCCGTTGACGCTGCCGAGATCTTCGATGCCGAGGCCCTCTCGAATCCGGACGAGCCGGGCGTGGCGTCGCGAGGCGAGTACATCGTCGACGACGATCTGATTCTCGCCGGTACGACCGATGGACAGGCCCGCCGGTGGAATACGGGTCGGTGCACTGATCGGCGCCGTCGACGGGCGATGCCGGACCGGAGGCCGCTGCGTCGTACTCGCCATCATCGTCTTGTGCACATCGGGGGTCGGCGTGTGCGCGGGCGCCGGCGAACGCTCGCGTCGTGACCGATGCGGGGTCAGCACCACCAAGGGCCCGGTGGCGGGATCCCCGAGACGCAGCTGAACCCGTGCGTCCACGCGCACCGGTTGAACGACACGGCGACCGTCGATGAAGACCCCGTTGGTGCTGTGCCGATCGGTGAACACCCAGCCGCCCTGCCACGACAGCTCCGCATGGATCCGGGACACCCAGGGACTGTCGACGGTCAGGCCGACCTCGGGTGCCCGGCCGATCGTGACCGGCTCGACGGAGTCGAAGATCCGGTCCACACCGTGGATGCGGACGGTAATCGCGTGCACCCCCGGTTTGCTCATACACAAAATCATATTCCTGTCGGTGCCTCGCCGATGCCCGCCACCTGCGGTTTCACGCTCGGGAGCGCCGAGCGCGCTACGCGGCCCCACGCAGCCACGCCGCGACAATCACATCCAAACGGCCAACTGGCCACCGAGTGGCCATCGCAGATGAGAATTGGCCACGAGTCTTCGCCGGGGTGGCCATTGGCGGCTTGCGCTTGGCGACCGACGCCAACCCTTCCTTTCTCAAGAATCCGTATGTCATGAGACATGCGGATTCCGGAAATGGAGACTGGTCAGCGAGAGGCCGTGCCGGCGGTGGGACCGTTGATTGATTCGGTTCGTGAGACATCGCCTGATGCCGGCGAACCCGGCGCCACGCGTGGCTGGCGGTGGGGCGTCGAGAGACGCGAGTTGGCCCGCTGTGGTCGAGTTCGCCTCGCCCCTCGGTGAGCCCTTGCCGCCCCACCCGTCGATCCCGCACCGAGCCATCATCCTCATCTGCTGCACGCCTGAGCGCACGGTTCCCGCGGTGCCCGGTCGGGTTGTCGGGAGCTGCCGAATCCCCACCGGCACTGCGGGCGGCTACCTGGTGGAGCGGGGATCTCACGAGACCATGCACAGTTCGGATCAAGTGAGCTCCAGTTCACGCGCGCTGGTAGGTCGCGACCAGTTCGCCCCTGCCGAGCACGTGACCGCTGATGCGTGACTCCAGATCGGACCTCGTCGCGCCGGCCGCCAGATTCAGCCGGGTGCCCAGCGCGACGACCACGAAGTGGTAGTGATGCGCAGCGCCGCGTGGTGGGCACGGGCCCCGGTAGCCGCGCCGGCCGAAGTCGTTGACGCCTTCGGCGGCCCCGGCCGGCGCAGCCGCCAGACCGGAGATGCCGGGAGGCATTCCGTAGACCAGCCAGTGTGTGAAGGTGCCGCCCGGTGCGTCGGGGTCGAGCATCTCGATGGCCAGCTCCTGGGTACCGGGCGGCGGCGTGCTCCACCGCAGGCGGGGGAGCCGGTCGGCGCCGTCGCAGGTGAACTCACGCGGGAATGTGCCCCCAGAAAGGTCTGGGCTGGAGACCGTGAGCGGGGAGGAATCTCCTTGATCGGGACCGTTCACTGTCGAACCTCCACATCTGATCGGCGGCAGCAATGGAGAAGAGGGCCAACCGCATTGCGCAGGAACGACGGCAGGTCAACGTGGGGCCGATCGGCATGGGCCAGCTGTTGCCTTCCGAACCCATCCTGAACTCCGCTGGTGCCTCCTGGCTAGGTGATCGGCTGGTCGGTCATGACCGTGCCCCACCCCCGGTTCGATCCTACGGTCGTCGACCGGCATCGGGTCGGTGCCGTGCCATACACGGTGGGCCGACAGATCCCCCTCAGAACTCGCCAGGGCTGAGAACCGACATACGAGACAGATTTCAACCCTGAAAAGAAGCGGTGCCACTTTTCAGATTCGTGTCACTTGCGTGTCGCATTGCGGGCTTCGTGCCACTCCGGACATGCCGGGGACCAGCGAGGCCGAGGTCGGATACGCCCACGTCACGACTCGGATGTGCCCGGGTTGACGATCCGGGCGGAGAGAATGGGCTCGGAGTCGAGTACCTTCTGCAGCGTGCTCGTCACCGATCTGCGTCATTTCCTCGATCTGCCGGACAAGGTCCCCGGGCCTGCGCGCCGTCTCGCCGAGCAGCTGTATGACCTGGTTCGCGCCGCCACCGCCGGTGACACCGGCGCCGCCTGGGTGAGCGCACTGCGGTGCCGGCGTCGCCCCGGTAACCGCGCCTGCGCCGGCCGGATGCTCGTTCTCCGCACCGATCCGTCGGGACCCATCGTGTGGGAGTGCAGTTCCTGCGGCGATGCGGGGCGCATCAGCGATTGGGAGGACTCACCGTTCGACCTCCGACGCCGTCGACCGACGCCGACCCACCCGGTGCACCCCCTCCGCATCCCCGACGAGGTGGCCACGACCCTGCGCGGCATCATCCTGCTGGACGCCGACTGCGAACGCGTCGTCTTCGGTGCCCGCGTCGAGGGCGACGACATCATCCTGCCGGTCAGCGACGTCGACCTCGAGGAGCTGATCGGGTACGTGGCCGCCGACGCCAACCATGAACCGAACCGGCGCCGCCGGCAGCGCCTCGACGCCGCGTTCACGGTACTGACCGAGGTCGCCGAGAACCGCGCCGAGAACCCGCCCCGCTTGCCCCGGACCTCGGCAGCTTCCGGCGGCACCGCCGGCGCTGCGTCGCCACCACGGTCGGCGCCCGCGGCGACCGGGCTACCGGAGCTGGACATCGCGCGGGTGCAGCGGTGGTGTGTGGCCCGCGTTCCCGAGCACGCCCGGCATCAGGTCCGCCTCGAATGCGAGGTCGCGGCGCGGCACCTGACCATCGTCGAGCGGCGCGCCCCCTGGTGCGCCGACGTCGGGCCGGAGTGGACCAGCCTGCCCATCGCCCGGCTGCGCTACACCAAGGCCACAAAGACTTGGAGCCTGTACTGGCGGGACCGCAATCTCCGCTTCCACGCCTACGACCTGCTGCCCCCGTCGCCGCACCTCGAGACCCTGCTGACCGAACTCGACCGGGACCCGACCTGCATCTTCTGGGGCTGACGAACCCACTGGGCATCCGACGCATCACCGGGGCGTCCGATGCGGTTGTGTCACACAGGTCATTTGCCTCTCCGCCCGCTCACAATCAGAAGGATTGGGACAAGTTGGATCAGCGAGAATCCAGCAGTCCCACATCGCCGAGAAGCCACGGGTCAGCTCCTTCTTTTGGAGGCACGCGGCCGATGTCAGCCGATGTCGGTATGCGCCGGTCGAGGGGCAACGCGTGTGCACCACGGGTGTTGGGCATCTATTCGACGGGGCCGCGCGGAGGGCATGCGAGGTAACCCTCATCCGCCAACCATCCACGTGCACGACCGCGTCTCCGCTCATCCGAAAACAGCCAGTATCGATGAAACTCGTCGGGCCACCGCGACAACACGTCCTTGAAGCGACGGAACGCACCGCGCCCGGAAATCGCAATGTCGAGCCGGTCGGCAATGGCAGGGTCGGCTACCGACTCGATGAACAACTCCATGTCGCGATAGCCCGCGCGTGATCCGACGCAACCGACGTACAACCACCGGTCGGGATCGTCGGCCTCGTCGGACGCGTCGTCCTCGATCATGGTCGGCCACGTTTCCCCCGTCCACAGGTCGATCCGACCACCGCCGTAGGTCGGGTCGCCTTCGAGTTCCTCGAGGTCGACCGCGAGACGTCGGAGCATCGGTGTCGCGGACATCCCCAACGCGGCCTCCAGTTGGTTGGCGAGCTCGTCGTCGCCGGTCCAGTCGCGCACGCGCAGCGCCGCCGCGCACTCCGCGGCCACCTCGTGTGCCCCGTCGATGTGGTCGTCGACCGCGGCGATGAGTGCGTCGCCGACCAGCTGCAGCACCTCGTCGGTCAATCGTCCGCGCACCAGATCGACGACCGCGCCGGTGCGGGTGCTCAGAGCAACACGCAGCGCAGTCAGGGATTCCTCGTCCCAGCCGGTCACCATCGAGTGCCGACGATAATGCGGCGATCCGTTCGAGTACAGCCTTCCCCTTCGACGACGACCACGGCGGCCGGGCCGCCTCGGGTGTCGACGATGGCCCTTCAGTTCTCCGGGCCGACACATAGCGCTCCGTGGGGCGAGACACGAGGTGATGACCGAAACACTCGATCTGTCACGTTGGGGAAGAGCCGGAGATGCAGTGTGCCCCGTGAGCCGAAGCTCGCGGGGCACACTTTCTCGAGCGAGTGCTACTGCAGCTGGGGGGATGCGCTTCCAGCGGAGCTGTCGTCGGCGGCCTCGGTCGTTGCGTGGGTCTGCGACAGTGGTGGTTCTGGCCCACTTTCCGTGATGGTTCCTGAGTGTGTCAGTGGCTGAGGAGTATTCGTTGGCGTAGGAGGTCGAATCCGCGCGTCCGTACATCTGGCGTTTGAGCATTTTAAAAGTTACGTGGAATCTGGCCGTGGGGATGATCATGTCTCCTCGGTGTTGACCACGGAAATGAGGAGATGGCTTGAGCGGCACGGTGGTGTTGGAGGAGAAGTGGCCGGTGCTGGGCCGGCATGTGCAGGCGGCCGGGTGGCTGCGGGTGTGGACCGATCTCGGGAGGGCGCCTCGGACGATCGACGCCTACGCACGGGGGCTTGCCGAGTACCTGGAGATGTGCGAGCGGGAGGGTGTCGACCCGCTCACGGCGAGCCGGGCGCATGTCGGCGTCTATGTGCGGGAGTTGACCGACCGGCCCAGCCGCCGTGGCGCGAATGTGGTGTCCCTCGACTCCGGCTTCGGTCTCGCGAATGCCACGATTCAGCAGCGGCTGGTGCCGGTGCGGCTGTTCCACGACCACCTCATGGAGGAGGGGTTGCGCGAGTCCAATCCCGTTGGCCGGGGCCGTTTCACGCCCGGCCGACGGGGCGGCGGGCATCAGCGTGGGTTGGTGCCCCGGTTGACGAAGCTGCCGTGGATTCCCACCGAGCGGCAGTGGGCGGACATCCTGTCCGTCGCCGCCGTGGAGCCGGTCCGTAACCGTGTGATGCTGGCGCTGTCCTACGATGCCGCGCTGCGCCGTGAGGAGCTGTGCGCGCTGCGCACCGACGATCTCGACCCGGCCCACCGCACCCTGCGGATCAGGGCGGAGACGACGAAGAACCGACTGGAACGGGTCGTGCCGTATTCGGCTGCGACCGGGGTGCTGCTGTCGGACTATCTCGCGCACCGGGCACGTCTGAGCAGGGCACGCGGACCGCTGTTCCTGTCGGAGTCCCGCCGCAATCATGCCCAGCCGCCCAAGTCTGTGGACGTGGTCGAAGGTGGTGCGCCGGATTGCCCTGGCCGCCGATGTTCCGCGGTTCTCCACGCACACCACTCGGCATCTGTGTCTGACGGATCTGGCCCGGATGGGCTGGGAGTTGCACACTATCGCGACCTTCGCCGGGCATCGCCACACGGACTCGACGCTGCGATATATCCACCTGTCCGGACGGGATCTGGCCGACAAACTCGGCCGCGGCATGGACCACATCCACGCCTGGCGCATCGCAATGCTCACCGGCATGGACGCCGCGACCCCAGGAACACCACGGTGACCGCGCCGCTGTCGGGCAACGTCAACCCGGACTCAGAATCACGTTGGTGCTCACCGCTCGTCGCGCATCACTTCGACACCACTATCGAGGTCCGAGACGACGAGGTCAGGGCCATCGGTGAACTCGGCGTACGAAACCTGCGTCGGCTGCAGTATCACGATCCGCACGCGCCGGGCTGGCACGTGATCGGACGACTGCTGCGACCGCTGGAGACGGTCAACGCAGGACTCGATTCGCCGGTCACCGCGCATCGGCGGCGCGCCATGGCCGACGCCATCGCGGTGCTGCTGGTGTGTTGCGCCGAGAAGGAGCGGCCTTCTGGGGCTGGAGCACGCAGGAATGGGTCCATCTGCTTGGCAGGGATCAGGCCGAGTTCCGCCGGAACGCACCCGCCTGGGCCGGCGACACCGTCCGCATCCTCGAGCGCGACGACGCGGCGGCGGCCACCGCCCGCATCGACGCCTCGATGGCCCGAGCCGTCAAGTCCGGCCGCCTCGATGCCGCCGCGGCGGCCGACGCGCTCACCCGGATCGACACCACCCTCGACCTCGACGATTTTGCCGACCGCGACCTCGTGATCGAGGCCCCCCCGAGATCGAGACCGTCAAGCACGACCTCTTTCGCCATCTCGACACGATCGTCGCCCCGGACGCGATCTCGGCGACCAACACCTCCTCGATCCCGGTCATCAGGGACCCTGTTGCCTAATTTGTGATCACGCGGCGAGTGCGAGATGGAGGCGGGTGAGGTGGCTGGTGCGGGTGCGGTCGAGGGGGTGACAGGTCCAGTGGGCGTCGAGTCGGATCATGTTGAGGGCGACGGCGGAGAATGCTTGTTGGAGCTGGTTTTTCGCCAACCCGCGGTAGCGGGCGCGCCGCGCGCCGCGCGCTGTGACGGCTTGGTGCATGGTGGATTCGGCGCCGGCGCGGATGGCGTATTTCGCTTGCCAGTCGGCGGTGTTCTGCTCGGCGCGGGCGCTCTGCTGGGCGGCGTGCAGCTCGCGGGGCGGCACCGTCAGCTGGCGTCCGCCGCGGCGGGCGGTGGTGCACTGGGCGCGCACCGGGCAGGGCGCGCAGGTCGTGGTGTCGAACTTGATGACGATCGCCTCGGTGCCGCGCTGGCGACACGGGCTCCACGAGGAGCTGGTATGGCCCTGCGGGCAGCGGGCGGTGCGGGTGTCGAAGTCGATGCAGAAGGCGGCCCGGTCGAACCCGGTGCCGGCCCGGGCCTGGGCGGAGACATCGGCCAACAGCGGGCTGATAAGCGTGACCCCGTAGTCGCGGCGGGATGCGGCCACCAGCGGCACCGACGGGTAACCCGAATCCACGTAGTGCTCGCCGGGCAGCAGATCGCGGGCCTCGAGCGCCTGGTGGATCGGTGCGGTCATCGCCACGTCCGGCACGGCGGCGTGGGTGACCGCCACGTTCGTGATGATGTTGGGCACCTCGCCGTCCTCGCCACCGGGGTCCTCGCCACCGGGTGCGCGGCGCTCGGGCGGTGTGCCGCAGGTCTCGGAGTAGTGCACCTTGTAGCCACACCAGAACAGGTCCTCGCCCTTGGCGGCCCAGCGGGCGTCGAGGTCATAGGGGGAGGCCACCCGCAGTCTGCCCGGCGGGAGACCGTCCTGCTCCGCCTCCCGCCGCGTGATCACCTCCCGCCCGTTGCTGGTGAGGGTGCGGGTGTAGTTCTGCAGCAACACCACCCGCAACACCTCCACAGCGGGCAGCTCGGCCAGCCAGCCCGGTGCGTCGGGCGCGTAGACCGCGCGCAGCAGCGCGTACCCGTCGGTACCATAGGCGCCGGCCAGTTCCTCCCGCTTGGTCTTGGAGGACGGCATCCGCCAGGAATCGACGCGGCGCCCGTAGCGGGTGTTCCAGTCGCTGACGTCGATGGCGGTGGCCAGCCAGCCCGGCGCGGCCACCGCGAGCGCCTCCAGGGCGGCCCGCACCGTCTCCCCGGCCAGCTCGGTCCGGTTCAGGTCCCGCACCGCGGAGATCACGTGGGTGGAGTCGGTGCGCTGCTTGCCACCCGCGGCCACCAGCCCCTTGTCCTGCAGCGCCGCCAGCAGCAGGTCCAGTGCCAACTCCTCCAGCCCGTGGTCGAGAAGACGGGTCCGGAACTGGGAGAGCACGGTGAAGTCGAACCCCGGATCGTCCAACTCCAGTGCGAGACAGTACTTCCAGTCGATGCGGGCGCGCACCGCCTCGGCGGCCTGCCGGTCGGTGAGGTTCTCGGCGAACTGCAACACCGTCACCATCGCCAGCTGCGCCGGCGAGATGCCCGGCTTGCCACGCACCCCGAACGCCGCCGCGAACCGCTCGTCGGCGAACAGCTCGCCCAGCTCGTCGCGGATCCGGATCGCCAGCGCCCCCCTCGGGAACGCCGCCCGGGCCATCCTCGCCGTCAACACCGGCACACCCACGGGCCGCCGCGGCCGCATCGACACCACACACCCCATCTTGCGGCCGGGGTCGGGACCAGCGAAAGACGACCGCTGCACGATCATCCGACAGGAAGATCAACAGTCACGGCACCACCGTCGGCGTGTCACCGAAAATTAGGCAACAGGGTCATCAGGATCGCCAAACGCCACCACCCGACCCGAATGCGTCGTCGGCGTGCACTTCTTCAACCCAGTCCCGGTCCTGCCGTTGGTGGAGATCGTGGTGAGCCTGTCCACCGCCGGGCACGTCGTCGACGATGTCACCGAGTACGCGCGCAAACGTCTGGGCAAAAAGACTATTCGATCCGGCAACCGAGCCGGTCTCGTCGTCAACGCGTTGCTCGTGCCGTACCTGGTCGGCGCGATTAGAATGCTCGAATCCGGGTTCGCGACTGCCGAAGACATCGACGAAGGCATGGTCAACGGGTGCGCCCACCCGATGGGACCGTTGAAGCTGTGCGACACCGTCGGCCTGGACGTCGTCCTCGCAGTCACCGAGTCGCTCTACACCGAATTCCGCGAACAGCAGCACGCACCACCACCGCAACTTCGGCGCATGGTCGACGCCGGCTATCTCGGGCGAAAGTCGGGACGAGGCTTCTACTCCTACGACGCCTGAGAGCGAGCGCATTTGGGGGCAGTCGCGGCCGCACCCCGTCGGCGGCACCCGCACGGCTACACAAACCCGGCAGGCAGCCGACGCGGGTTATTTCAACGTGCGCCAAGAATGTGAACCTATCCTCAGGAATCGATCTGCAATCCCGCGACCCACACCGCAATTTGTGCCCGGGAGGTAAATCCAAGCTTGGCCAGAAGGTGTTCGACGTGACCCTGCGCGGTGCGGGGCGAGATCACCAGGCGTGCGGCAATCTCCTTGTTCGTCAGCCCCTCGGCGATCAGGTCGGCGACCTCACGCTCACGTTTGGTCAGTTTGCCCGACAACCCAGCTGCGGGCGTCGGCGGACGCGGAATCTGCTCGCCCAGCGCGTAGGCGACGGCTGCGTCGAAACCGAGCACCGTGCCCCTTCTGCGGGCCGCGGTGAAGGCCTGCTCACCCATCGCCTCTCGGGTCCGGCGTTCGCACTCGTCCTGGTACACGAGCAGGCCCGGGAAGAACACCGTCGGACTCCCGAGTGACCGACTGATCCCCTCAGCGGCTGCGGTCAACACGGTCGCGCGTTCGAAATTCTGCTCCTCGGCGGCGATCCATGCGAGTGCCTGCAGACACATGCTGCCATTCAGTCGGTCGTTTACCATCCGGTCGACCTGGAGCGCCTGCACGAGTAGCTGAACCGCCCGTGCGTGCTCACCGTGCCGCCATACCGCGACACCGAGCGCCCACAGTGAGTACGACCGATATACCGATTCGCCGTTCGCCTCGGTGATCGCGAGGACGCGTTCATAGCATTCGATCGCTCGTTCCGTGTCGTTGAGTGTTTCGTGGGTAACTCCAAGAATTCCGACGGCAACGACCTGGAAGAGGAGGTCCTTGTGCGAGGTGTAGACGTGGAGGGCATTTTCGAGATACGTGCGTGCGTCGGACGGACTTCCTTCGAAGAGCGCTAGAAATCCAGCGGCGAGGTCGATATGCGCGTGAAGCATCGGGTCGATCGTCTGGGTGGCGAGTGCGCGCCCCTCCTCCACCAAGACAGCCGACGCGCGAAGGTCGGCCTGCACCCCGGCCAAGACAGTCGCGGCGTAGAGCGCCTTGGCTCTGTCGACGGGAGATTGGCCGGTCCGGTGTGCCAGGAGGCGGTCGAGCCATCGCCTTCCCTCGCTGAACAAACCCTGAGAAAGCCAGAACGGGTACAGAGCGGCAGCGATCCGCAGTCCGGAGTCCGCACTGTCCGAAAGGCAGAATTCCAACGCGTCACGGAAATTCGGTTGTTCCCGACCGAGTTTGGCGATCAACGCGAGCTGCCGGGAACCAATCCACTCGGATTCCGCCTCGACCGCCAGCCGCTCACACCAGTCCCGGTGCCGACGGCGAAGCTCGCTGTAATCGCCAGTCTCCTGCGCTTTTTCCCGCCCGTAGGCGCGGACGGTCTCGAGCATTCGGAACCGCACCGCAGAACCCGACTCCTCCCTCGTCAGGATCGACTTGTCCACAAGGAACGTCACCGTGTCGAGAAGATCCTCGGCTGTCAGGTCGCAGACCTGCTCCGCCGCCTCGAGTTCGAAACTGCCCGCGAACACCGACAGCTGCGCCCACATCCGTTGCTCCACCGGTGTACACAGGTCGTAACTCCAGTCGATGCACATCCGCAACGTCTGCTGCCGAGACGGAGCGTCCCTGCTTCCGCGGGTGAGCAGGAGGTAGCGGTCGGTGAGGCGCTGCAGGATCTGGTCGGGCGTCATCGCGCGAAGCCGGGCCGCCGCCAGTTCGATCGGTAGCGGCAGCCCGTCCAGCCGCTGACAGATTCGGGCGATGGTGACCTTGTTGTCCTCGGTGAGCTCGAATCCCGGGACTGCGGCGGCGCCGCGGTCCGCGAAGAGGGTGACCGCATCGTTGCGGGGCAGTCCTTTCGGCAGGTGATCGGGATCCGGGACGGGCAGCGGGGGAACCACCAGCACCGATTCCCCGCCGATCCCGACTGGCTCACGACTGGTCGCGAGGATCCGCAGCCGAGGACAGACGCGAAGCAGGGATTCGGCGAGCTTCGCCACCGCGCCCACGACCTGCTCGCAGGTATCCAGGACAAGCAACAGTCTGAGGGGGGCGAGGAACTCGACGAGCACCTCATTCAACGGCCTCGCCGATCGATCCCGGAGCCCCAGCGCGCCCGCCACCACACCGGCGAGCAGCGACTCGTCGCGTAGGTCACCAAGATCCACCAACGTGACGCCGTCGACGAAGTCACGATGCACTTTGGTGGCCACGCGTAGTGCCAGGCGGGTTTTTCCCACCCCGCCGACTCCGGTCAACGTCACCAGTCGCGACGTCGACAATAAGTTCGTTCCCTCGGCCAGTTCCGTGCGGCGGTCGACGAAACTGGTCAGCTCCAGCGGAAGTCCACCCGTTCGGCCCGAATCCGCCGGTGACCACGACGGCGACCGCACAGCCGATTCACCTTCTGCCGCGGAGCGCGCGCCGATGACGGACGTTCCGCCCTGCACCGCGGCCGGTTCCGTGTGCATTGCCATCTCGTCGACCGGGAAGCCCTGATGAAGTTGGGACCGGCGGAGTTGCCGACCAAGGTCCACGGCGGAGGGGCGAGCGCCTGCCTCGGTGGACATGGCACGTTCGATGACAGCGCTGACCCCCTCGGAAATGCCGTGCTCGCGCGGGTTCGGCACCGGCTCGGACGTGATCCTCAGGAACTGAGCCACCAGTTGCTCACCGCTGCGGCGTTCGAACGCCGCATGACCGGTGAGCGCAGCGAACAAGGTGGCGCCGAGGCCGTACACGTCGGCGGCGGGACTCGGTGGCTCACCGGCGACCACCTCGGGGGCGGTGAACGCCGGCGAACCCGTCACGACGCCGGCGGTGGTTTCGAACCCGCCGGCGATGTGAGCGATGCCGAAATCCGTCAGCGCCGGCTCGCCGTATTCGGTGATCAGGATGTTCCCGGGCTTGACGTCGCGATGCAGGATCCCGAGGCGGTGCGCGGTCTCCAGGGCGCCGGCCATCTTCACCCCGAGTCGCAGCGCTTCGTCGAGGGGGAGCGGTCCGTGGCGCCGGATCCGCTCGTCGAGAGAACCCTGAGCGTGGTACGGCATCACGATGAAGGGACGTCCGTTCTCGGTGACATCGGCGTGGAGAACATTGACGATGTTGGGGTGACCGGTCAGCCGGCCGGCCGCACGCTGTTCTCGCAGGAACCGTGCCCGGTTCTCCTCGTCGAGGTCGGCGGTGAGGACCTTGACCGCCACGGTGCGGTCGAGCGCAGCTTGCGTGCACCGGTACACGACACCGAAACCGCCGCGCCCGATCTCCTGGGCATCCTCGAATCCGGCCGCCGCCAACTCCGCCGTGACCGAACCGGACACGTCGCGTTGCGTCGCGAACGGATCGACGTCCGTCATCGACTACATCGATCCATCCGGTCGGAACACTGTCGAAGAAGCACCACTGCTCACCTCTCGCGGATGTCCCCAAGAATATCGCCGACCGGCCCGGCCTGCGCCCGACCGCTGTCTCAGCAAGACCGAACGGCACCTTCGGGGCAGTTCACGCGGTACAACAGCGTGGCTGGTGCCTACTCGATGAGTTCACCGGCGGGTGCGCCTCGAGGACGCGGATCGCTTGGCCGCGGACCTCGCCGACACCGCACCGCCGATGACGAGGACTTTCGCTGATCGTCGTCAATGGGCCGCGCAGGTCACCGAACCGCTCAACTACCGGGGCAAACGCCACCCGCGGACCACCTGCCGTTGTGGTGCGGCACGATCCGGTAATGAATTCCTCGTCCGTGGTTTGTAGACGGACGCGAGTTCTTCGAGAGAACTGTCGTCGAGTCCGATCTCTTGCACGATCTGCCAGAGCCGTTCGGTAAAACGATATTTGGTCATTCCGAATCGAACAAAGATCTCCTCGCCAGACGCCCCTCCATACGGAGCCCACACGCGGGCAAACTCGATCATGTCTTCGGCTTCTGCGCCGAGTCGGCGTCGTCCCGCTCCTTCCGATACTGCTTGTCTCCTTCTTTGGCTCCAGCGCCGGTACCTTCGGATCTCGTTATCAACATCCAGACGGCCACTGCATGGTCCAGGCTTGATATTCAATGGAGGGCCATCCCGATGTTCGGACTGAGAACCAGCATCTCCAGGTGCTTTCCTCGTCATTTCCCCACCTTCACTTGCCCGGACGAATCCCACGTCGATTGGGTGTCGAATCGGAACGGCCGTGCACCACGATGCTGTTGGCTGCGGTCATGGTGATCGAGTCCCCGCGAGGCCATGTTCGCGATGGAGAACGGTCGTGGACGACAGTGGAGACTCGGGGGATTCTCGACTCGGCGGTGGTGTCGGAATTCGGTGTCCACAATTGAGACCGGCGATCGCCTCCCGGCTGTGCAAGGGCGTTCACTGTGCGGAGCTGACTTGCTGTGCTGCGGCGCCACCCAGCGCGGCGAGTTAGCCGGTGCGGAGTTCGTCGATGGCTTCTTCGATCCAGTCACAGATGTAGTCCCGGACGACGGACATGTTGTCGACGCTGCAGTGCTCGACGCCGCCCTCGCGTTCGGTGAAGACTTTCAGCTCACGCTTCGGGCTGTTGGTGAGGTCGTCGTAGAGACTGTGGGCGTATTCGAGTGGGATCTGACGATCGTTCTCGCCGTGCACGACGAGGAACGGTACGGCGACCCGGTCCATGATCCCACGCAGGCTCACTCGCCTCGCAATGACGAGGAATTCGTCCATGTCTTGTGCGCCCCATACCCAGCGCACGTGTTCCCAGTAGTGGGGAACGGGCCGGTCGCCCTGGTTTTCGAGGCGGCGAACCTGGACCTGACCCCAGTCGTAGTTCGCGCCCCATGCCACGCTGAATCGGATTCGCGGTTCGAACGCGGTCGCGCGCGGGCCGTAGTACCCGCCCAGCGACCAGGCGAGCATCCCGATCATGTCGCTGTCGATGTCCTCGCGCTGTTCGAGCAGGTCGATGCAGGCGGCGGCCCACCGCTCGGTCTCGGGGATGGCGGTCATCCCACGAAGGCGCAACGCTTCCCCGGAGCCCGGCGCATCCACCATGAGGGTGGAAATCCCGCGCCGGCGCAGCTCCTCCGGTGTTCGTGTGCCGTAGAACTGTTCCTTGGTGCTGTCGAGACCGTTGAAAAAGATCACACAGGGGACGGGACCGGTGGTGTCGGCGCGCATCAGAATGCCGGGGAAGCTGCCGTCACCAAAGGGAACTTCCACCCGTTCGGCGGGCTGGTCCGTCAGCTCCAGGAATTTCGCGAAGCTCGCCAGTGTCCTCGCGTATGCCTCCTTGCGGGGTGCGAACGAGTGGTTCTGCATACGTTCGGCGGTCTGGTAGTACACCGCGGCGCGGCGGTGCTTCTCGCCGGCGCTGTGGCGGCGGCCCAGCTTCTCGTCCTCGCCGGCCAACTCCACCAGTTGGTCGGCCAGTGAGCACCAAGACCGAAAGAACGCCTCCGTCGCTTCGTCCTCGCTCTGTTCGGCGCGGTCGAGAAGAGGGCGGCACGCCCGATCGATCTCACCGATCACGCCTCCGGTCTCCATGGCGAGATTCACCGAGAGGTTCCACACGTATCGGTCGGGGAAGGGTTCGAACATGAGGTCTCGATTCTTTGAAGGTCGTAGTCGTCGGTGTTACTTCAGCGCCACTGCACTGACCGGGGAACCGGTGCCGCCGGTCAGGGGCAGGGGCGAGGCGACGAACATGAATTCGTAGACGCCGTCGTTGGCGCAGTCCGCCGCGAGGGCGTCCAGGTCGAACATCTCGCCGAACGCGACTCCCGTGTGAACCAACGCCACGATGTGCAGCGGCTGAAAATAGTCGATCTCGTTCGGGCGCACCTCGACGCCCCACGTATCGGTCGCTACGGCGGCGATCTCTTTTTCGTGCAACCACGACGCGGTGTGCAGCGACAAGCCGGGGGCGGATCCTCCCGCGTAGTCGCCCCAGTTTCCCCGGCGAGCCGCCATGAATCCGGTCCGCACGATCAGCGCGTCACCGGTGCGGATCTCGAGGCTGTGTGCCGCCAGGCACTCTTCGATGTCGTTCACGGAAATCGCGTAGCCCGGTTCGAGGGAGTCCACGCCCCGCAGAACCGGGAGATCGACGAGAATGCCCCTGGTGACTATCCGAGCGGTGTAGTTCTCGATTCCGTTCGCCTTCGAACCCTGCGAGGTGACCTCGCCGGCCGATCGGCCGTTCCACATCTTTCCTTCCCAGAAGATGTGCGAGAGTGCGTCCCATTGGGTTCCGGCCTGAGTGTGCATCACGAGGAGATCGTCGGCGTAGCCGAAACCCTTCGCGGCACCCCACCCGGCGGGAAGAGGGTCTTGTTCGCCGGCGAGGTAGTCGAGCCCGGTTGCGGTCGTCAGAACCTGCGGGTTGCTGCGGAAGGCCCCGGATTGCGGGCCGCGCGCGTCGTAGGGGAGGGTCAGCGACAGCGAGGTGCCGCGCCGGACCAGGGCTGCAGCGTTGCGAATCTGGTCGGGTCCGATGAAGTTGATGGCACCGCGTTCGTCGTCATCGCCCCACCGACCCCAGTTGGAGCATCGAGCGATGTAGTCGTGAAGGACATCGGCGTCGCTGGCGACTCGGCTTTCGGTGATAGACACTGCGCTGCTTTCAGAGTTGTGGTGATTCGAGGATGAGACCGACGGGTCAGTACGCGCCGGCCAGGATGCCGAAGGCTTCGCCGCGCAGACCTTCCTGGTCAGCGCCGGGTACGTCCGGGTGTGTCTGCCAAAAGCTGAGTTGGGTACTTGTTTCGACGACGTACTTGCACCGCTCGAAGCGGCGCTTGGAGTAGGCGCGTAGGGCGTCGGGAACCGTGGCGGCTGTTCCAAATTCCTCGGCGAGGACGACGGCGTCCTCAAGGCACATAGCGGCGCCTGCGGCGAGGTGCGGTGTCGTGCTGTGCGCAGCGTCCCCGAGGAGAACGACCCGGCCGTGGTACCAGGGTTCGGGAGCGAGGATCGTCTCAAGCGGGGCGCAGTTGACCTGTGCTGGGTCGGTGATGCCGTCGCGTAGTTCGGCGACGACGCCACCGAAGGGGGCGAGGTATCCGCGGACGATCTCGGGAAGTTCCTCGGCCGGAGGCCGGTACAGCTCGGAGGTCGGGACGCAGCAGTAGATATACATCGAGTCTTTGCCGGTCGGCGAGAACCCGATATGCGCGGTCTCGCATCCCACAAACGCAACTTCGCAGGTCACCGAGGCCGGCCGCGGAACGACGGCGCGATAACAGATCTGCTCTTGGAATACCGGGGTCTGCGGAGCGGAGACGATGTCACGCACGGTCGACCGAATACCGTCTGCGCCGACAACGAGATCGTAGTCGGCGATGCTGCCGTCGCTGAACGTCACGGTGGCGTGTTCGGAATTGGTCTCGATCGCGGTCGGTCCCAAACCCGTTCGGACTGTCAGTCCTTCGGAGGCGGCGTGATCGAGCAGAATCTGGTGCAGCATCGGCCGCATCATTCCCATCATTCCCGGCAGATCGGACCCCAATGCGGACGGCAGAGCCATCACATCGAGCACCGTGCCGTTGACGTCGCAGATCTGCATCTCCTTCGTTCCGTAGCCGTTCTCGATGCACTCGTCGAGCACCTCGAGGCGCTGGAGGGCGCGCATTGCCGGGGCGATCAGCGTGATGCCACTGCCGATCGCGCGAATCGCCTCGTCACGCTCGACGAGATCGACTTCGATACCACCTCGGCTCAGTGCCAGCCCGGTTGCAATGCCAGCGATACCGCCGCCGACGACGAGTGCTTTCACCACGATCGTTCACCTTCTCTGATTCGGTTCATCTTGATTAGTTCTTCGCCGTGGCCCGGCGGACCACGATCGGTTGGCTTGCTGCGGGTTCTGTATGTCACCGGCGGACCGGCGCCGAACCGGCGTGGACTGTCGAGGGGTCAGATCGGTGCGGGAACCCACAGCCCCTTGTCCGGGTCGTTGAACATCGCCGGGATCATCTGTTCGGTGATGAGATTGCTCGTGCCCCACTGGTCGGCGCCTTCCGGTGTCATGTCGAAGCGCCGCGGCTGCCAGGGTTCGTCGATGTCGATTCGTTGGAGTTCGGTGGTGTATTCGACGACGTTGCCGGTCGGGTCGAGGAAGTAGGAGAAGGTGTTGTCGCCCGCCCCGTGGCGGCCGGGCCCCCAGATCGCCGCCTTCCCGGCCCGCATGAGCCGTCCGGTCCCGCGCATGAACTCGTCGATTCCGCGCATTTCGAACGAGATGTGATTGAGGGAGGTATGTGGTCCGTGCCCGATCGCGATGATGTGGTGGTCGGTGCGCACGCGCAGGAAGCACATTTCGTCTTCGAGCCAGTCGGACAACATAAAGCCCAAGTGGTCCTCGTAGAACTGTTTGGTCCGGAGCACATCGGTCGAGTTGATGACGACGTGACTGAGTTTCTGCGGTATGGACTCGCGGGGTTCGAGAGCGCGGTAGGCCTTGTGGGCGACATTCGCCGAGACTTCGAGTAGTCGGCCGTCGGGATCGAAGAAACGGAACCCGTAACCCCCGCCAGGGCTGTCCAGCTGGTGTGGTTCGGTGACCAGTGAGATGCCGGCCGATCCGAGTCGTTGGGCGAGCGCGTCCACCTCGGTCGCCGTCTCGGCGGCGAACGAGATCAGGTCGAGTCGCTTGTCGGTGGATCGACGGATCCGGACGATGTACTGCTCGGGGTGGGCCGGGGTGCCGAAGTACGTGACGTGCGAGTCCTGGGCAACGACGTCCAAACCCCAGTAGTTCTTGTAGAACTCGACTGCTTCGGTGTAATTCGGAACTGCCAGTGCGACATAACGCACTCGGGTCAGCGGAGATCGTGCGATGGCGGTCATCATGTCCTCGCTATCTAGGAGTGTGGAAGCTAAGGGACGCTTGGGCCCGGTGCCTTGGCTGTCCGCGGCGCACAGGATTGGGATGCGACGACGGCGGCTCGCTCGCTGTAGTGGGTCGGCAGCGCTGTGGGGCGGCGATTCCTACGCTAGTGTCCCCGATCACATACCGGTTAGCGATTGTGGTCGATGGTTTCCATCACTGAAAATGATGTGGTCGGCGGTCGAGTGAACCCACCCCGGGCCTGGTTCACCGAGCTTGCGCCGGCGGGACGGATCGCGGCGGGTCGGATGTCCTGGGCTAGGGTGGGTCAACCCTTGTGAGCTGGCTGGATGGTGATGTCGTGGATCGAGAGCCGCTGTACCGGGTAGACCTCAACCTCCTGCTGGCGTTCGACGCGTTGATGGCCGAGCGCAGTGTCACCAAGGCTGCTGCGCGGGTGTCCGTCGGGCAGCCCGCGATGAGCGCGTCACTGTCACGGTTGCGGCGGTTCTTCGACGACCCGCTGCTGATCCGCGAGGGTGGATCCTTGGTGCCGACCACCCGCGCGCTTGAGCTCATCGAGCCCATCCGCGAGGCACTGGACCTGGTCGAGTCCACGGTCCGGTCCAGCCGCAGTTTCGACCCTCGCACCGATCACCGCACCTTCACCCTGATGGCCAGCGACTATGTTCTGCTGATCCTGCTCGGCCCGCTGTTGGCCGAGCTCGAGGTCGAGGCGCCGAACCTACGCTTCACGGTGCGTCCGATCGCGGCCGATTTCGTCGAGCAGATCAGCCGCTCGCAGCTGGACTTGCTGATCTATCCCGATGAGTTGGTCCCTGACGGGCTGCAGGCGAACTCGGAGCGGCTGTTCACCGATCGGCTGGTGTGCGCGGTCGACCGCAACCATCCCGAGGTCGGGGATTCGATCACCGAGGAGCAGTTCCGCACTCTGCCGTATGTGTCGTTCGCCGGGACGTCGCTACGTACGGTCAGCGAAGTGCGGCTCCGCCACCTGGCCATCGACCGTCCGATCGACATCGGCACCCAGAGTTTCGTCATCCAGCCGTTCATGTTGCGCGGTTCCCGGCTAATGGCACTAATGCACGAGCGACTCGGCCGGTACTTCGCCGAACAGGCCGGGATCCGGCTGCTCGATCCCCCGTTCGCGATCGACACGATGACCGAGGCGATGTACTGGTCACCCCGAGCCGACACCGACCCGGCCCACCAGTGGCTCCGCGAACGCCTGGCGCGGGCCGCCGCGGCGCTCAGCGACTGAACGCATCGAGCCAGCTGTTATCGATTTCGGTGATGATCGGCATCGATAACCATCGCTATCAGTGTGAGGGTCGGCGCGATTAGCGTGGTAGCCATCACACAACGAAGTAGGAAGCTCCATGACCCGAGGCACCCGACGTGACCGCTGATCCACTGTCGCTTTGTGGGTGCCAGGAACCCGGATTTCCGGACACCGCATCGACGCTTCCGCGGCAGCTTGCAGGGTCATCGACACCGCATTCACACCGTCTTGAACGTCCCGCGATTGACGACCAGCACGCCTTGCCAAGAGCAAGGACCCGGTAAGCGGCTGCACGCTCCCCGCTCGGGAGAGCGTCTCGCGCAACCGAACTGAAAGGGTAACGATGAATATCAGCGTAGATCGGCAACGCTGTGAAGGCTACGGGATCTGTACCGAAACGGCCCCGCAGCTGATGCATCTCGACGATGAAGGCGAACTCGTCCTCGATGTAGCACAACCCCGACCGGAGCAGGCCCGCGATGCCTCCTCCGCCGCACGCGTGTGCCCGGTCGCCGCTCTGAGGATCGTCGATGACGCCTAGATGATTGATTCCTTGAAGGTGTGTCGCTGCGGGGCTGGTAGGCGGAGGGTTTCCAAGATCAAAGCGTGACCAAAGAACTGGAAACCCTCCTGACCGAACTGTATGTGCTCATCGACGATCATGTCGTCGAACCCCGCTCCGGTCGGGGCCGGCGGCCCGTGCTCAGCGACGCCGAACTGCTCACCCTGACCGTCGCACAGATGCTGCTCGGGTTCGATTGTGAACGCCGGTGGATCCGGCACGCCCACCACAGCGTCGAGTTGCGTGCTCTGTTCCCCTACATTCCCGGACAGTCGGACTACAACAAACGTGTCAGGGCGGCACGAGGGCTGCTGTGCAAGGCAATTCAGACGCTGGCACGGATCTCACCATCCTGGTTCGACGACCTGTGGATCACCGACGCCACCCCGGTGCCGTGCGGGATGTCTCGGGAAACGGTGAAGCGGTCGGACCTGGCCGGGCACGCGGGATACGGCTACTGCGCCTCCCATTCGCGCTTCTACTGGGGGCTGAAGCTGTACCTGGTCTGCGCCGGCGACGGGATGCCGATCATGTGGTGCCTGGCGAATCCGAAACTCGGTGAACGCGAGGTGGTGACCGCGCTGCTCGAACGCGATCATCACCTGATTCGGTCGGGGCAGATCCTGCTCGCCGACAAAGGCTTCTCCGGCGCACAGTTCGCCGCCACCACCGCCGCGATGGGTCTGCGGCTGCTACGCCCGGACCGCAAGGACGAAACCTACAAGAACGGCAATCTCGGCGGGGTGCGGCAGTGGATCGAATCGGTCAACCACACGCTGAAAGGGCAGCTTGGCCTGGAGGAACACGGTGGCCGTACCACGCACGGGGTGTTCGCCCGCGTCGCCCAGCGTGTGCTGGCGATGGCCGCCGGCATCTGGCACAACTGGAACATCGGCGCCACCGCCAAGCGATCATTTATCGCCTACGACCACTGATCCGTTCAAGGAATCAATCATCTAGCGCAGCGCGGCTACGCCACATCGCGATCGTCGGTGCGTCACTGACTGGAACCCTCGTCGCCGATACCTTGCGCAGCAACGGCTATGACGGGCGAATCACCCTGCTCGGGGCCGAGTCGACTCCCGCATACAACCGCCCCGCCTTGTCGAAAGGCATTCTGGCGGGTACCGAAACACCCGGCGACATCCTGCTGGCACCGCTGAGCAGCGACATCGACCAGAGGCTGAACACCCGCGTGCTTACTGCCGATCTCGAGACGCGCAGGCTCGTGCTTGACACCGGCGAACACCTTCCGTTCGACGGCCTCGCGATCACGACAGGCGCCCGCGCCCGCCGGCTCGCCGATCTCGGTGCCGCCAAGCCCGGTTCCCGGGAAACAACCTTCCGCGACCTCGACGACGCGATGGACCTCGCCCGCACGCTGCAGGCACGATGCGTCATCGTCATCGTCGGCGGCGGCATTCTAGGAATGGAGCTCGCTTCCGCATGTGTCGACCGCGGCGCCGAGGTCACGGTGATCGACCGACAGCCCCCTCTGCTGGGGCAGCTGGGCAACTACCTCTCGGACATCGTCACCGCGGCCGCCCGTCGGCGCGGGGTTCGGTTCGTCCGCCACCCGTCGGTTCGGCTCCGCGGCTCTCACTCACCGATCGTCGAGCTCGGTGATGGTCGCCGCTACGACGGCGACATTATCCTCAGCGCGGTAGGTTGCACACCAAACGTCGAGTGGCTCGCCGGTACGGCCCTGCCCACCACCGGTGGCCTGCACGTCGATAACCGGGGCCGGGTCCGCGAGAACATCGTCGCCGCAGGCGATGTCGCCGCGTTCCCCATCGAGGGGCAACACCGTCGCAGTCCGATCTGGAACAGCGCCCTCGAACAAGCACGCACCGCAGCCGCAGCCCTGCTCCACGGCGAGCAGGCACCACCGTTGACGCCCACGCACTATTTCTGGACCGAACAATTCGGCCTGACGATCAAGATCTGCGGCAGGCTGCCGGTCACCGGCAGCCCGGACATTCTCGACGGCACCCCCGAAGCCTCGGAGCTCCTGCTGCAGTGGCGGGACGGGCACTGCGCCACCACCGCCGCCACGGTGAACATGCGAATCCCCATCGGCAAGTTGCGAGCCCTCGCCCGCGCGGCCTGACCATCAATCCAGGAGAGACCAATGACCATCGCTTCCACCCCGCACACAGATATCGACCTGTTTTCCGACGACATTCTCACCGATCCGTACCCGGCCTACGCCACCCTGCGCGACATGGGTGCCGCCGTGCATCTGAACAGGATCGACGCGTGGGCCTTGCCGCGGTACGAACACATCCGCGCTGCCCTGCACGATTGGGAGACGTTCTCCTCGGAGGCGGCGGTGGGACTCAACGACGTGGTCAACGGGTTTCTCGTCGGCACCGTCCTCGGAACCGACCCGCCCGAGCACGACAAGCTCCGTTCGGTGCTCTCCGCGCAACTCGCGCCCCGGGCCTTGCAGAAGGTCAAAGCGGGTATCGAAGCGGGCGCCGACACACTCGTGGATGACCTGGTCCACCGTGGCCAGTTCGACGCCGTCACCGACCTCGCGGCGGCACTGCCGCTGTCCGTGGTCTTCGATCTCATCGGACTCCCCGAGCATGCGCGCGGTGACATGCTCCGCTGGGCGGACGGCACCTTCACGGTCTTCGGTCCGATGAACGAGCGTACCCAGCACGGCCTGACGGTCATCGAGGAGATGTTCGCCTGGCTCGGCACTCTGCGTGCCGAAGGCCTCAAACCTGGCAGCATGGGACGCGCGATCTTCGATGCGGCCGAAGCCGGAGTGATCGCTCAGGATTCGTGCGTTCCCCTGCTCGCCGCGTACACCACCGCCGGCATGGACACCACGATCAACGCCATCGCCAATGCGGTACAGCTCTTCGCGACCCACCCGGACCAATGGGACACTCTCCGCGGCAATCCCGACCTGACGCCCAGCGCCTTCAACGAAATCCTGCGCTATGACTCACCGGTGCAAGCCTTCGCCCGCAAGCTCACCCGCGAGGTCACCATCGACGACGTCCACCTGCCCGCCGGAGCCCGCGTCGTCCTGCTGTACGGATCTGGAAATCGTGACGAACGGCACTACCCGAACCCCGATAGTTTCGACATCCACCGCAATCCCGTCGACCACCTGACCTTCGGCTACGGCACACACACCTGCGCGGGACAAGCGCTCGCCAAGATCGAAGCACACGCGATCTTGCGGGCTCTGGCCACGCGAGTGCGTCGCATCCATATCGGTGATCCGAAACGGCACTACAACAACGTCATTCGAGGACTGGAATCCTTACCCGTCGTCCACCTCGACCTGAATCAGTGACACTCACGTCGGGCCAGCCAACGCGGTTGCCGCGCGAACCGAGCCGAACGCCATGTCGGTGTGCGGCCACGGGGGCCGGACGCTCGTCTGGGTCTTACACCTCAGGCTGAGATCCCGGAGGAAAGTGAACAGTACCCGAACGTCAGCGCCTGATCGATGTCACCTGTTGAACATCGCAGGCCCCACCATCCGGCCCCGGGTCACCCCGGGACGGTGACCGAGGCCTGCCCCGGCCCGACCTGCTCGACCGAAAGGCGACCCGCCCACATGGCCCACATCACACCGGAATCCGTTCGCCCCGAGCCTATCTGGGAACCAGACCCGGAGACCGTCCACCTGTCCACCCTTGCCGGCTTCACCGACTTCGTCCGCGACCGATACCCGAGTGCCGACGTCAGTGATTCCCTCGACTACCCCGGATTGTGGCAGTGGTCCACCGAGCACATCGACCAGTTCTGGGAGGCGGTCTGGACGTTCTTCGACATCGACTCCGCCACCGCATACGACTCGGTGCTGGCCGCCGAGACGATGCCGGGCGCACAGTGGTTTCCCGGCGCCACAGTCAACTACGCCGAACACGCGCTGAGCAACGACCGCAGCGACCAGGACGCGCTGGTCTGCATCCGGGAGGACGGACGGACGGAGAGGGTCAGCTGGGACCAGTTGCGCCGCCGCGTCGGCGCACTCGCGGCCACCCTGCGCAGTGTCGGTGTGGGGCGCGGTGACCGGGTCGTGGGCTACCTGCCGCCCGGCCGGCACGCCGTCATCGGCCTGCTCGCCGCCGCGTCCATCGGTGCGATCTGGTCCCAGTGCGCCCAGGACTTCGCCGCCGGCGCGGTCATCGACCGATTCGGACAACTCGAACCCACGGTGCTCATCGCCGCCGACGGCTACTCCTACAACGGCCGCAGCTTCGACCGGCGCTCCGAAGTGAACAAGGTCCGCGCCGGACTGCCCACCCTGACCCACAACATCGTCGTCGACCACCACACGGACGGGGCCTTCTCCGACACCGACGACCCGGCGGTTCTGTTCTGGAACGACGCCGTCGCCGCCGAGGCGCCGCTGCAGTTCGACAAGGTTCCGTTCGAGCAGCCGCTGTGGGTGTTGTTCTCCTCCGGCACCACCGGCCTGCCCAAGGGCATCGTGCACGGTCACGGCGGCATCATCCTCGCGCTGCTCTCCCTCGTCGGCCTGCACATGGATCTGCGGGAGGACGACAAACTGCTCTGGTACACGAGCACGAACTGGATGATGTGGAACGTCGTCGTCTCCTCGCTGCTGACCGGCGCCACCGCCGTCATCTACGACGGCAGCCCCACCTACCCGGACACCACCACTCTGTGGCGGCTCGCGGACGAGCAGAAGGTGACCTTCCTCGGCACCAGCCCGGGCCACCTGCAGGCGTGCGCCCGGGCAGAGATCAGCCCGGGTACCCAGTTCGACCTCACGGCTCTGCGGACCGTCGGCTCCACCGGATCCACCCTGCCGGCCAGCTGCTACCACTGGGTCCACGACAACGTCGGCACCCGAGTCCAACTCTCGTCGACAACCGGCGGCACCGACGCGGTCACCGCCTTCGCATGCAGTACCCCGACCACCCCGGTCTGGCCCGGTGAACTCAGCGCCCGCAGCCTCGGCGTCGCCCTGCAATCCTGGGACAGCACCGGCAACGAAATCATCGGCGGCGTCGGGGAACTCGTTCTCACCAAACCCGTCCCGTCGATGCCGGTGTTCTTCTGGAACGACCCCACCGGTGATCGTTACCGGGAAGCGTACTTCTCCACCTTCCCCGGCGTATGGCGTCACGGTGACTGGGTCACCGTCACCGGCGAGGGCAGCGTCGTCATGCACGGACGCTCGGATTCGACCCTCAACCGGCACGGGGTCCGCCTCGGCAGCGCCGAGATCTACCAGGCCGTCGAGCAACTGCCCCAGATTGAAGACTCCCTGATCGTCGGCATCGACGAGCAGGAGGGCGGCTACTGGTTGCCGCTGTTCGTCGTCCTGGCACCTGGGGTCGAACTCGACACCGCACTACGCGAGAACATCAACGCGAACATCCGGGCCCACGCTTCTCCGCGGCACGTTCCCGACGAGATCATCGCGGTCCGCTCCCTGCCGCACACCCGCACCGGCAAGAAGATCGAGGTCCCGCTCAAGCGGATCCTCCAGGGCGCCGACCGGGACACGGTGCTGAGCATCGACGCCATCGACGACCCCGCCTCTGTCGATCAATTCGTCGCTTTGGGTGCTGCCCGAACGCATCGCCGTCGCCCCCGCGTAGACGTCAATTCCCCGCCTGTCGTTCGGCTCGACCGTGGCCAGCATTACGTCCACCTGGTCGAGTCCAAGGGCTTCAACGCTATCAAGGAATGAAATGCCCCGCCGAAAATCCGTACCGGACCCTCTCGATCCGCATGAGCGGGCGATGTTGAACTTCGCCCGTTCATGGGCGCCGTTCGGTGGTGGCGACGACGAGATCTTTCACCTGTTCGGAATACCCATCTCAGTCTTCTATCGCAGAGTCCTTGCACTGCTCGATAAGCCGCGAGCGACGAGGCTCGATGCGCCGACATCGGAAGCGCTGAAAGAGCTCTGCGCGCGAAAGCTTGCATGACGTCGACATGGCTGCTGGAAATGACCGGCCGAGCCGGTGAGTTTTTCATCGAGTCCATTACTGGGCAGTCAGCGAGGTAGCGGGCTTTGAGGGTGTCGTTCCTCGCGCTCTCCGGACATGGCGCTACCCGGGACGACCGCGCGGACCGGTCGGCGGGTTCGGGCGGCCTCGAGGCACGACCCCCGGTTGGCCGCGTATTGTTGCTCGTCGATGGGCACCACCGCGGGGTCGGTGGTGGCGATCGTTGCCGAGGTGGTGAGCTCGACCCGGGTGACGCTGACGGCGTCGGCGTCGTCGAGGGCGTAGACCGTGGTGTGTGCGAGGCGTCTGAGTATGTTTCGAGTGGGTCGCCGGCGGTGGTCGACTCGCGGAGTCCGTCCAGTGCTGCGGTGACCGCGTCCAATGCGGCGGACACCTTCACCGTGGAAAAATTTCGTCGGTTCGCTCGGACATAGCCCTCATCGCCCTTCACCTCGAGTATTCCACGTCAGACGATAACGACCGCGGCGACGGTGAGGGGTGCAGAACGCAGTTGCGAATACGATGCTGCGCCGAGGCTTTCGCCGCTGAGGCCTCACCGAGTCGGGGCGACGTCTTCCAGTCGACAGGAGGCGGAGAAATGGCGTCTTGAGGCATTGGACGGCTGGCTGAACATCTCGGTGAAGAATCCCACGCCTCCGGTCGGGTGGGCCGGAGAACGCTCGCCGCTCCAAGCGCCTGAAACGGCGGACTGCGAATTCGGCGAGAGTGGCTCGGTCGATGTCACCTCTGGTGTTGAGTGCGTGGCCGTGATCGAGCGAGACGATTATCCCTATTGTTACCGCTGGATCAGTCGCCAAAGCGTCGCCTTTCAAACCGAATTGGATCTCTTTCAATTGAACTCGGATGCTCCGGCGGAACGAGTCGGCGTGTCTGTGCGTGGGCGCTCTACTCAGGTGGGCATTCGGGTGGTCACTTCAATTCGTTCACCGACGGGATCGCTGGTTGGTGATGAAAGTAGGCGACGAAGGCGTGTCGGAATAGGGGCAAACTTGGTTTCCTTGTCTGTGGGCAGATCTCGCGGGTGTTCACACCGAGATTAGTGGTCCCCTCGATCGTTGCGGCTCGATGCCACGACGAGCTGCGCGCTGACCAGTACAACCAGGGAGATCATCGCCGAAACGACAAACGGCGACTCACTGCGCGCGAGTCCGATGACAACGCCACCACTGAAGGTGGTGACGACGAAGAGACCAAATGCCCGTCGGTACGACCGATATTTTCCGTCGCCTTCCACAGGTATTCTCCTGTCTAAACGCCGACTGCACGCGAAGGCACGTCGGGCGACGTGCAGATCGAGTCCCGCGACGTCGCCGCTGTCCGTCGGCGGCAACGTCTTCAGCTGTGCCATTCGAAGATCGGCGTGGTGGGCACGCCCGGATACAGGTGTCCGGTGTGATGGTGGGGTGCATGCGCGGTGTCCTTTCTCGCGGACCCTTCTGTCGGGTGGATCGACGTCGGCCGGGGGCGGGTTAGAGGCCGACCACCTGCTCGAGGGCGTCGAGTTCGGTGTGCAGATGGTCGAGCATCGGGTTCAGGTCCCCGACCGCGGCCCGGCAGCCGGTCAGCCCGAAGACGAGCTGGTCGTCGGTGCTGGCGGCGGTGATGTTCAATCCCTGCCCGGTCACCGGGATGGACAGCGGGTACAGGGCGTCGAGCCGGGCCCCGTTCCAGTACAACGGGGTCCTGGGGCCGGCGACGTTGGAGATGACCAGGTTGAACGGTGGCCGCTGCGGGCCGCGCCGCCCGGTCAGCAGCTCCAACCCGAGCGGGGCCGCGCCGAGGGCACTGAGCGCCAGCACCTGAGCTTGAGTCATCGACCGCAACGCGGCCTTGCCCTCGCGCATGCAGGTGCGGATGGTCTCGAGCCGGTGCGCGGGGTCGGGCAGGTGGGTGGCCAGGTTGCATATCAGGATTCCGACCCGGTTCCGTGCCCGGGTCCGCGTCGCCGCGCAGGTTGACCGGGACCATCGCGATCAGCGGATCGGTGGGCAACGCCCCCAGCTCGTGCAGGAACCGGCGCAGGGCGCCCGCGGACAGGGCCAGGACGATGTCGTTGATGGTGGCGTCGGCGAGTTTGGCGAGCAGCCGGATGCGTTCGAGTGGCCAGGATCGGGCGGCGAAGTGCCGGGCACCGCCGATCGGCACGTTCAGCACCGTGTGGGGCGCGGTCCACGACAACGGTCCACCTCGGGAGTGGCGGGCCTTGTCCACCGTCCCGGCGATCGCCGGGACCAGGCCGGCGAGCTCCCCGGCCATCCCGCGGGCTGCCCGTAGTGCCTGGCCGGGCAATGTCAGCGGATTCAGCAACGCGGTAGCCGGTGCGGCGGTGCCGGACGGGGCGGCCAATCGGGCGCGGGCGCCGTCGGCGCGGGTGAGTTGCCAGGGTGCGGGCATTCCGCTCCGGTCGGCGTCCTCGCTCATGCTGCGCCGCAGCAGTGCCATCGCGGAGGCGCCGTCGGCGAGGGCGTGATGGATCTTGGTGTAGACGGCGTACCGGCCGTCGGCCAGGCCCTCGATCAGGTGCACCTCCCACAACGGGCGCGAGCGGTCCAGCAGGGTGGCGTGCAGCCGGGAGACCAGGGTCAGCAGTTCGCGGGGACCCCCGGGCCGGGGGAGGGCGTCGCGGCGCACGTGATGGCCCACATCCACCTGGTCGGCGGTGTCCCAGCCCCACTGGCCCAGGGTGGTCACCGACCGCCGGGCGCGGCGGCGGAAGAGCGGCGCCACCTGCTCGTCGGCGACCGCGTCCTCGAACATCGCCCGCACGTCGCCCGCGTCGGCGCCCTCGGGTGGGGTGAACAACGCCAGCCCGCCGACGTGCATCGGGTGCTCGCGGGACTCGCCCAGCAGGAACAACGAGTCGGTCGGCGACATCGGCAACAACTTCAGGTGCAGTCGCCTTTCGGTGCCCCGATCCCGGACCCGCGAGGGCCGGTCCGGGAGGGAGCGGAAGATAAACGATGTAGCGGGATCACGTCGTCACATCAGTGGTGATGTGAGTCACAAATCGGTCTCGATGGACTCCTTTGTACAGCAAACCGCTCGGTCTCCGCCACCCGGAGGGGCGTCCGTCCCGCTTTCTGGCACCCGGTGTCACCAGGCGTAACGCCCTCTTGGGTGAAGGCTGGACACCTGTCTAGGTGACAGGGCGCCCGTCGGTCGGCTACAACTACCCGGGACCCGAACGTGAGCAGCATCACATCTGCCGTGTGGGGGATATGTCCGGTACCCCCGGATGAGGAGGAGCGGACGATGACCGAAACCCGCAGCAGCACCAGGCACCTGTCCCCGGTCGGTCCGCCGCCGAAGCGCGAGATGCCGCGGCACCTGGACGGCCGGGAGGTGCTGTCGATGGCGAAGGGCATCCTGATCGCCGGCCGCGGCTACAGCGACGCGCAGGCCTTCGACGAACTCCTCGACGTGTCCCGCCGGCACCACCTCACCGTGCACCGCGCCGCCCTGGGCCTGGTCGACCGCGCCACCGGCACCCCCACCCGTCGCCGCACCGCCGAACCGATCGCTTTTCCCGAGTGGGACGGCCTGATCGCCGCGCTGCCACCCCGCCGCCGCGCCAGCTGACCTCCAGTGCCGGCGCAGACCCCGAAAAATCCTGCCTCGGCGAGACGCCTCGGCCGTGTCGCTCCGCCGGTTTATCCGCGGGGCGCGTGATCGGTGAGGGAGACCGCCACCTCCGGCCGGGAGGCGGCGCCGGTGGACGGATCCGGGGTCCGGTCGGCACGGGTTTCGAGCGAGATCTGGTGTTCCCAATCCGATTTCGACCGACTGTAACGGGCGCCCGGCACCGACATCTCCTGTGCCCGCATCCGATTCGTGTTGGAGTGGTGATTGTCCACCGTAAGCCCGCCGACACCGTCCGGGAAGGTCACGCATCCGTGGCCGGTGTGAGGGGGTCGGTGATGTCACCCGTTCTCCGGATGACGGCCGGGGGCTCGGTCCCCGAGCGGGCACGGGTGCATCGTTGACGGCTCACACCAGCTCCGCACGGCAACCGGGGCGTAGCTTCGGCCACGGACGTCCTGTTGCATCGCCTTGTGCCGACCGCCTTGCCCCCTGTCAGCCGCAAATCAGCGGGTCAACTCGCGGAGGGCCCGCTCGACGGACACGACTCCCGCACGGCCCACCCGGCGGACCGCCTGGTCACACGGCCGTGTCCTCCCCACTGCCGATTCGCCCGACGCAGCAACCGGGTGAAGCCGGCCCGTGACCCGGCCACCGTCAGCGCCTCTGTCATCACATCCCGCAGGACCGGCGCGTCCGCGGCGCGGCCGGCGATCTCACTTTCGGTGAACTGCAGATCCCGCGCATCGTTGCCGGTCCATCTGGTCACCTCGGCCATCAGCTCCGCCACCTGTTCATCCCACACCTCGCCCACGGCGTCGTCCGGCCGGACCAGGAGGATGTCGATCGTCATCGTTCCGCGCGCAGCCGAACCGAACACGGCGGCGTACACCGTGGGAACCGCCCAGCCGGACAGCCGCGCCTGATGCCTGCGCAGGAACTCCCCGGACAGATCGGCGAGACCCATGACATGAGGGAACGCCAGGTGTTCACGATTGAACTGGTACACGTAGGCGTTGCCCACCCTCGACGACAGCACCGTGCCCCGCTTACTCAACCGTTGCAACACTAGTACGGGACTATCACCTCGGCGCTGCAGAAAGCGGCGGCACTCGTCGAACAGGAATCACGCCACTTCCGAAGAGCGAGATGGGCGCTCAGCCCGCTTCGCCTCCTCGGCCGGGCTGAGTGGGGGCGGGCTCGTCTACGCGGGCTCGAGGTCGCGCTCGAACTCGATTTCATCCCGAAGCGGGATCTTGTAGTAGCCCACGTCGGGGATGTCCGGCTTCAGGGTCCGTCTCGCCTGGTCCACTGCGCCGCACCGTACGGCCGACAGGCGGAAGCCGCGCCGCTGGTAGAACTGCATCGAGTCGAGGTTGTCGTTCGTCGTGACCAACCACAGTCGCGAACAGCCTTGTGCACGGGCGACTTCGGCGATGCGTTCGATGAGTGCCGTGCCGACGCCGCCCCATTGGCCGGATGCGCGCATGTTCACGATTTCGCAGTTCGTGCCGTCGATGTCGTAGATCAGCACCCCGACCGTCTCGTCGTCGGTCGATGCGATCAGGGCCGGGCGGTCGCGTGCGTCGACCAACTCGCCGCGCCGGGCGATCTGGGTGGTGTGTTGCGCCTGGAGGAATGACGTCAGGCGTGGCTCTCCTGCGGGTACCTCATAGATGTCGACCATCGTCCCTATTTTCCTCGCCTCACCGAGGCTGGACCAGGGTGGATCTACCGGGTTGGGTCACGATCACATGTCCATGCCGCCGTTGACGCTCCACACCTGTCCGGTGATGTCGGAGGAGGCGTCGGCCGCCCGGAAGTGTACGACCCGTGCGACCTCCTCGGGTCGTCCCGCCCGGCCGGCCGGGATCTGTGCGGTGATCCGGCGAGGACACCTTCTCGGGGATCGCCGCGGTCATCACGGGTGGTGATCAGGCCCGGCGTCACCGCGCTGACGGTGGTGCCGATGCCGTCACCGGTGCGCTTGCCCAACCGGGCGAGCTCGGCCGCCGCTTCACGGGCGAGCGTCTGGGTCATCCCGAACAATCCGGATTCGATGATGTGGCCGGTCTCGCCGCGGCAACGGCTGCACCAACGAGATCATGCTCTTCGGGGTGCGGCCGCAGCGCGGCGCAGATGACCGAACTGGGCGTGCACTCGCTCGGCGTGCTGACACGTGCCACCTCCCGCTCCGAGGTCTTGGGGTAGCGGTGCAAACGACTATCAGTCGGCTATTTCGGTGAAGCCGTGACAAGGCCCTGGGTACGGGCGGTACCTCAGGTCACTGAGGTCGAAAAATGTAGACCTCTTGGCGTGGCGTCCAGGTACGCATACCGGCATCAACGGCCGCCACGACCCGGTTGTTTCCGTCGCGCCAGGTGTCCTTGATCACGGCACCATGCTTGATGGGAGAGGTACGGCTCCCCACCACTAGATCGCCTTGGCGGACTTCTCGTGCCTGGACCTTCACTGGCTTGTCCTGCATGTTGCGGACCCTACCCTCTTGAACGTCGGCTCTTCAGCCCTGATGGAAATTTGCTGTTGCAATGAACGGGGATTGCTGTGTCCGGGTGTACTTACCGAGCACCACGATGCCGGACTGTCGTCGCCAGTGCCGCTTTCCGGGGACCGGTCACCACGCCGCTCAGCTCACCTGCCGGCCCCGGGGTTTGTCGATTTCGTTCCACTCGGTGTCCCATTGCGTCATGTTGTGGCGGGTGGTGGCCGCATGCACACCGGGCAGCAGCACGACGCCGCCGATGGCACCGGCCACCTGTACCGACCACTGCGCCCGCGCAAGGCGCTGATCGACAGCCGGTGCGCGCTCGGTTGGGGCCAGCGGGCCGGTACGTCCCCCTTCCCGGGCAAAGCGGGCCTTGACCCCGGTTCTTGGACACGCTGAATCCAGCACCTGCTGGGGAAGCGAAGTCGGTCACATTCCTCGCTCGCTGGCGCTCCGACAGGGCCATGAGGCACGCCCGTGACCGGGTCAGGGAATTGACCATGCCAGGGTCGCCGCCTCAGGGAGGCGGTCCACGGCCAGCCCGCACGCCGCGCCGATCCCACCGGCGCGACCCGGCTGGCACGGGCGGCCGATCCGGACCGCGGCGTCGAGGTCAGCGACCCGAATACAGCTCCTCGATGGTGGCCGCGTACTTGGCGTCGATCGGGCGGCGCTTGAGTTTCATGGTGGGGGTCAGTTCGTCGCCGGACGGTTCCCAAATGTTCGGCAGCACCGCGTGCCGCTTGATCTGCTCGACCCGGGAGACCTTCGCGTTCGCGGCCTGCACAGCCTCTTGGACGGCGGCGAGCACGGCCGGATCCCGTGCGAGTTCCTCGTGACCCGCCGCGGTCAGCCCGTGCCGCTCGGCGAACGCGGCGAGCCCGTCGGGGTCGAGCGCGAGCAGCGCCACGTTGTACGGCCGGTCGTTGCCGATCACGGCAGCGCCGCCGAGCATCGGGCAGGCGGCCCGCAGGGCGCCCTCGATGTTCGCCGGCGACATGTTCTTGCCCGCCGTGTTGACGATGAGCTCCTTCTTGCGGTCGACGATGCGAACGTATCCGTCGGCATCGATCTCGGCGATGTCGCCGGTGTGCAGCCACCCGTCCTCGTCGATCGCCTCGGCGGTCCGTTCGGGATCGTTTCGGTAGCCGCGCATCACGAGCGGACCGGAGACGAGCAGTTCCCCGTCGGCCGACAGTTTCAGGCCCGTGCCGGGCAGGACTTGGCCGACCGTGCCGATCCGGATGGCGTCGGGCCGGTTCATCGTCACCACACAGGAGGTCTCCGACATTCCCCACACCTCGGAGCACCGAATGCCCAGCGCCAGAACGAACTCCAGCACCTCGGTGGAGATGGCGGCAGCGCCGGTGACGGCGACCCGAACTTGATCCAGGCCAAGTTTCTTGCGGACCGCAGCCAGCACCAACCGGTCCGCTACCGCATGCTGCACTGCCAGCACCGCGGGTATGTCCTTGCCGTCGGAGAGCAGCCGCGCACGGCGACGGCCCACGTCGATCGCCCACAGCGCCAGCTTCCTCTTCACCGGGCTGGATTCCTCGGCGAGGGTCAGGTCGATCGCCGCCTTGAGCTTGTACCAGACCTGCGGGACCGCGCCGAACACGGTCGGCCGCACGGTCGGCAACACGGTGATCGCCTGTTTGAGATCGTCGAGTGTGGTGATCTGCATGCCGCCATACATGCTCTGGTAGTGCGCGCCCCACCGGTTCGCGACGTGCGCGTCCGGCAGGTAGGACACGATGCGGTCGTCGGGTCCGGTGGCAAGCACCGAACTCGTCGCCGCCAGCTCGGCGAGCATGTTGGCGTGGGTGAGCTCGACGCCCTTGGGCGGTCCGGTCGTGCCGGAGGTGTAGATCAGCGTCAGCAGATCCGACGGCTGCACGGCCGCCCACGTGGCGTCGAAGTCGAACGACGGGTCGGCGGCGGCCTCGAGCTCGTCGAGAGACATGGTGCCCTCGGGGTGCGCGTCGACGCACACAACATGCTCGACTGCGGTGCCGGCGATCGCCTTCTGCAGTACCGGAACGAACTGCGCCTCGCAGATCATCACCTTGTTCCCGGCGTTGCCCAGCACGAAGGCGATCTGCTCCGCGGTGAGCGTGTTGTAGATGGAGAACGGAACGGCCCCCGCGTGCAGCGCGCCGGTGTCGAGGAGGTGGAACTCGGGACGGTTGGTCAGCATCAGCCCGACGGTGTCGCTGTGCCGCACCCCGAGGCCGGCGAGTCCCGCCGCGATGCGCCGCACCCGGTCGGCGTATTCCCGCCACGTGTAGCTCACGGAGCCGTCCGGAGTGCGCAGCGCGACTCGGTCGGGATACTTCGAGGCGGTGGACTGGAAAGCGGCGCACATCGTCGTCGGCGCGGCGTCACGAGAGTTCATCGGACCTCCCCCGATTGATGTGGCGCCCAGTGTAGGACCCACGGCCCGCACCCGGACTCCGATTCGCCGGATTCCGTCGAGCCGGTCGGCGAGGTGTCCGTCGGCCCCGGCAGGTGTCGGTGCTGTCGTTCAGTTCCGTTGATCTCCGGCGAGCAAGACGGCGGGAAATGTCGCGATTGGCAGGTCAGTTCGCTGAATCGTTCGGTGCGCAGACCCGGCCGGAGACGATGCGGGTGTCGCCGGGTTCGATGACGGTGTCCGCGGTGGCGTAGGTGAAATCTTCACCGGGCGGGTGATCGCGACGATGGTGACCCGCTACCTGGAGCGGACGGTGGTCTCGCCAAGGCGTCTGCCCACGACGGTCGCTGGCGGGACAGTTTTGACCATCCGGTCGGGGGGCTATCGTGCGCCGGACACCAGCATCGGCTCGTACAGATCGGGATAAGCGACGTCACCCGCCAGCCGCGTCTCCTCCTCGACAACGACCGTAGGTCGTCCGGGATCACCAACTTTCTCGTGTTCGCCGGCCTGCGCCTCGCTGGTGAAGTACACCGCCTCGACATACTCGTCGCCGTGCCGGGCCATGAGGCCGATGATGTCCGGACGCAACCGATGATGTCCGGACGCAACCGATGATGTCCGGACGCAACTCGTGCAGCTGTGGGCCGGTCTGCTCCATCAGCTCCCGCATCCGGTTCACATCGCTGCTGTGGCCCTCCATGATCTGCACGAATCGGGCGTCGTCGGCGCCGCCGGCCAGGAATTCCGATACGTCCCCGCAGTCTAGGAATGTGGCCGGCAGGTCGCGGTCCACCGTCGATCGGCACCGCACGGCCCGCGATCGCGGCCACTGCACCAACGATCATTCGCCCAGGCAGTGCACGGCAAAGGCGCACCCTTCGAGTTGAAAGCGCGCCGATCGCATTCACCGCTTCCGTTGTCTCCCGGCGCGCGATCGGGGCGGTGGCCTCGGCACAGCGAGGCCGAGCAATCAGGTCAGTCCTGTTCGGCTAGGAACTGGTGGAAACCCGGAACCGTGAAGGCGAGGACTCCGCGTTCGGGCGCGTAGACGAGGCCCGTCTTGATCAGTTCGTCGCGCGGCATCGACAGCGCCGACGCGCTGGGCTTGCCCATGGCCCTGGCCAGGTCCCGGACGACGACACCCTTGCCATCGCCTTCCTCCGCCAGGGCATGCAGCAAGTCCTTCTGCGCCGGTGTCGCCCGATCCCACCGCGACTGGTGGAGAACGGCATTCGCTTCCTCTCGCGCGATGTCGGTGCCGACCTGCGCGTCCTCGACGGTGAAGACCGGGCCTCGGGCGTTGTTCCACACTGCCTTCCCCACCTCCTGCAGGAAATAGGGGTAGCCGCCTGCTGCGTCCAGGGCCAGCCGCAGTGCCGGTTCGTCCCATTCGGCGTCACGCTCGATGACCGGTTGGACGAGCGCCGCACGCGCGTCAAACTCGCTCAGGGTCGACAAAGCCCGGAACTGGTACAGCGGCTCGGCGTAACTGTTGGCCGTGGCCAACTGCGACGGCAGCCCCGCGCCGACAAGGAACAGGGGCAACACCGGCGAGGTCTGACTGATCTGATGGAGGGCGGTGCTGACCGCCGCCATCTCGTCGGCTGCCGTGGCTTCCTGCAGCTCGTCGATCAGGATGAGCGCACCGACACCCAGCTCACGCACGGTCTCACCGAGAACGACGAACAGGTCGGTCAGGTCGGTGGACAATCGGCCGGTGTCCGCGAACCCGGCGGCAGGGCGATATCGACGCCGAGGGTGTGACGACACCCACGTTCAGTGACACCGTGAACGACTTGAACACGCCCAACAGTTGGGTGAGCTTGCGTGGGTCGAATCGTCGCGTCGCGGCCCGCAGGCTGGTGGCGAGTTCCTCGGCCATGGGATACCCCTTGCGGACCTCCAGCTTGGCGACAACCGGTGTTGCGTCGCAGGCCGGGCAAGTACCGGTGATCGTGGACTATGTCGACACCGATAAGTCCCACTACGGGGTGGAGCCGATCGAGGTTCTCGGCGGGCAGACATCGCACGCTGGTTTCGGGGTACTACGCAGCGAAGAGACGGCCTCCGTCCCACCGCGCGATCCGCGACCCCGAGCAGATCGTCCGCACTCATCGCGACAACTACGGGGTCTGCGCCGTTCGCAAGGGTGTACGCGACCCTGCAGCGGGAGGGTGTGTCGGTGGCTCGGTGCACCGTCGAACGGTTGATGCGCTCAGCTGGTCTACGCGGGATCTCTCGTCGGCCGGGGCCTCGTACCCATCCGGCTGGCACCGCCGCCGCACCATCTGGTGACCTGGTCAGGCCGACGGTTCCGCGCTGATCAGACGAACAGGTTGCGGGTCTCCGACATCACGTATTGCCGAACGTTCTCCGGGTTCGTCTATGCGGCGTGGCGGGTTCAACCGGTCCTCGCGTCGCCCGGCCGCGCGCATTCCGCGGGGTTGTCTCGGTCGGGACATCCGAATGGGATGGCACACAACACCGTCCGGTTGTCCGAGAGACCGACGAACTCGCGCAGGTACGGCGCGCTGCCGGCGAGCGCGGCCACATGCGGGACGCCGAAGAGGTCGAGGTTCTTTATCGTCTGCTGGCGGAGGCCGCGCGGTCACCCGCGATGCCCAGGCTGAAGTAAGGCTGCAACGCGCACTCGAGCCGGCGTCGCGCTACACACCCTGATACTCGACGGGAAGATCGAGCTCCTGCGGATGGGACCGGATGTGGGCGGCCAGGCCCTCCCGGAACCGATCGGTGGCGGCAGCACCCCCCGGTGATCGCGACCCGCCACGGCTGGGTGGTGCACCAGGACCGTGTCCGCTGGGCGAGCTCGAGGATCGTTTCGATCACGCGTGCGGCACCAACTCGACCGGGATCGCCCGGCGGCTGCTTGCGGGACTCGGCAGCAGGCGCAGCGTCGGCTCCGCGGGAGGCAGGATCGCGTCGGTCACGCGTCGGCTCCCGTCGTCACGGAACCGAATACCGGACCCGCATGCCGGACGCGGCTGCCGTCCGGCCTGCCGCGCCCCGCGTATGGAACTGGCTACCGCCAGGGTGAGTTCTAGTCGGCTCCCCAGGTCACCGAGACGCCGCGGTCGCGCAGCCACTGGCTCGGGTTGAGCCGGTTGCCGCCTGCGTCCGAGACCTCGAAGTGCAGGTGCGGACCGGTCGACTGACCACGGTTGCCGACGGTGGCGATCTGCTGACCCGCCGCGACCCGCTGGCCGACGTTGACGATGAACTCGTTGATGTGGCCGTACACGGTGACGGCGCCGTCGTCGTGGCGCACCCGCACCCACAACCCGAACCCGGAGGCCGGGCCCGCGGAGATGACCTCACCGTCGGCCGCGGACTGGATCGGGGTGCCGATCGGGGCCGCGATGTCGATGCCGCCGTGGTGCGCGCCCCAGCGGGGGCCGTAGCCGGAGGACAGCGTGCCGGATACCGGCTGCACGGTGCGGGCTTTGAGCGGTGCGGGGGTGCCTGGGTTGAGCGCCCCGGGCATTCCGGTCGCTGGCGGTGCGGCCGGGATGTCGGGCAGCTCGATCGCGGGCAGCTGAACACCGGCGGGCAGCAGGCCCGGCGGGATCTCGAGCGGGCGGGCGGCCCCGGACCCGGCGCCGAACTGTGCGCCGCCGATCAGGATGGCGCCGGTCGCCGCGGCGACGGTCGCGATCTTCAGGCGGCCAGGGATGGAATTGGAACGATTTACCGTCCTGCGGTGTTTCGCCACAGTGTCTTACCTCGTCTTCGTTGGCTGGCCCGCGCTCGTGAGATTCGCGGCCTCGGACCCCCGTCGAAGAGGAAAGTAACAAAACGGTATCGACTACACCATCGTGACCCAATCGATATCTAAATATGATCTTGATTGAATACGCCCACGTCAGGGGCCTGGCCCGCCATCTGCGGACAGATAGCGCCACCGGGATCACCGCCCCGGACGCCCCGTCGAGCGGCACCGCACAAGGCCGAGGAAACCGGCGGTGACCTCGACATTTGCGGGGAAGGCGAGCGCGTGCGGGGGCCGACGCGACGACATCCGCGCCGCCGCGCGGGGATGTGTCACGGCCCGCCGCAAGCGGACACGCCGCCGACTCGGCAGATGTGACGAACGCCACACAATCCTGTCCTGTTCAGCGGGACACTCGGACCTGTCCTGTTCAGCGGGACACTCGGACTGGAGGACCCGGCGCGGCGATCGGTCACCACGGCACCGACCCTCCGGTGTAACCGCCGTTCAGCGCATGCGCCGGAAGACGATTTTCCGTCACATGCCTCAGCCCTGGGCGCTGTTACCGGGGCGGGAGGGTCGTGGGGTTGCCGGGTGGGTAGGTGGCGCGGTGGCGTTCTCGAAAACGTGCCCGGTGGTGCTCCATCACGACTTCGGATTCGGTGTGGATGCTACTGGGGTGGCGGGCGATCGCGTCGTGGAAGTCGGCGCTGCGCCGACGGAGGAAGGTGGCCTGTACCGCCGCCGTGTCGTCGGCGAGGAGGTACGCCGCGGCACCGTCGCAGTCGAGGAGGAACTTCCCGTACGCCCGCCGCACCGGCGCGGCCTCGTCGAAGATCACCGGCAGCACCACGTCGTCGACCAGGTGGAATGGGAAGCGAACGAGTCGGTAGGCGGCCCGCACCAGCGCTCGCACCACGGCACCCGGTCCCATGGTCCGATCGTAACGCCGGCACGGGCTGTGGTGACGCTGTCACAGGGCCGGGTCCCGACGGGGCGGCCTCACGCAGTGGGAATGGAGCCGAGGACCCGCAGCGGCGTCCGGGCGCTCGGTGCCGCCCGAGGCAGAGGCTCGATTCTCGAGCCGCTGGCACGTGCCGCGTCAAGGATCCGCTCTCGCATCCACGCATCCACGCGTCGACGGGTTGGCCGGGCCTTGGCTGCCGCGGCCACGCACAATGCATGTTCTGCGTCGCTCAATCTGACGTTGGTGACGTGTGTCGGCCCCAACCCCAGCTTTGCGGTGAGCCGGTGCTCGGTGAGCCGACCTTGTCGTCCACTCCTCGGACGGCTTCCGGATGCTGGGGAACCAGCGGATGGAGTTCGAGATCGGCCAGGGACAGAAGGGTCCGCATGCCCAGAATGTGCGGGCGCTCTGACCGCTCCACCCCGGCGCCGCGCCCGGACGGTGCGGCCCCGACCCCGGACACGACGTGTCCGGCTATCCGACCCCGCCGGGATCGCCCGGGTTGCGCACACCGCACCTCCCTGAGCAGCGGCGCCAGGCCCGGGCCCGTCATCGCTGGTGATCGTCTCCGACATGGCCGAAGCGCTCGATGGTGACAACCTGGCTGCCGCGCCCCGTGAAGCCCTGACCTCCTTTCGGCCGGTGCCGGGCGAGCCGGCCGGTCGCTCCGGGTGACCCTCACCCCGCCCGGCACCGTCTTTACCCGCGCACCACCAACCCATCGCAAGCACCTGTGCGACCAGCTATCTCGCACCATTGGGTGCGAGCGGCCGGGGCCCGGGACACGCGGGCAGGCGGAGGACGGGGCCGGACACGCGGGACCCCGCCCGGCCCACCGGTTGTCGATCAGCCGGAGGTGTGAGCGAGGCGGGGTCGAGGTGTCGCGCTCTGATGGGGATATCGGTCGCCGCGACACACCATTATCGTAGGCGCGCCCAGCGTATCGGACGGAAATCTCCCGGGTAAGCCCTCGCGGCCACGCCCCTCGACCGAGGCATGACACCGGATCGGCGGGTTCGCGTCCCGGAGAACCCGATTCGGCGGGAACGTCGACGACCCGGTACCTCGCCGGGACCGATGCCGGCCGGGGACCGACACCGGGCCGCGCCGGTTCCGGAGGCGAGCGGGAACGGTGCCGCCCATCGTCCTGATGAAATTCTGATCAACGCGGAGACGTCGCTGGCCCGAATGGTTACGCTCTGCATACTTTTTCGTATCGGTTGCAATGCACTCTGAATGGGGATCAGGTATGACGAAGACCAGCACGGCTCGACCCGGACACACACGCTTCACCCGCCTGGCGGCGGTCGCGGGCATCGCGGTGCTCGCGATGGTGATGGGTAACGGCACCGCCTCGGCAGGTGTCGACAATTCCAGCTCGGTCATCGACGCGGACGGCAACCGTATCGAGGTCCTGCAGGGCGACACGCAGTATCAGGTCGTTCCGCCGCTCGACGGTGTTCCGACCAGCGTCGAGTTCTTCCACAACGGGTACGCCGCGGTGAACATCAGCGGTCCCGACGCCGCGGAGTTCGAGGGGACGCAGCTCACCGTCGGCTACCAGATCGGCTACCCGGTCGCGTTGGCCGGTGCCACCATCGTCCTCAATTCGCCCGGCCTCGGGTTCGCGATCGGGTCGGACACCGGGATCGGCCTGGGGCTCGTCCCCGACTTCACCCTGGATCTGAGCGCGGGGACCAGCGCGGTGCTGGCCGGTGACATCATCCCGTCGCAGGAGCTGGACATCGACCTCGAGCCCGGCGGTATCACCGAGGTCCCGTTGCTCGAGGGTCAGGAGTTCGACGGACCCGAGGCGCTGGTGCGGATGCAGGGCGTCCACGGTTCCATCTCCGGAGCCATCGGAGCGGTCACCATCCGGCCGTACGCAAAGGCCGTCACCGAGAACGGGGACACCGTCATGACGTACGGTGTGCCGCAGAAGCTCAACTAGGACAACGCCGGCGGCGCATGCGCACCACGTGGATTCCGGCGCAGCAATGCGCAGGAGTTCCGTCGCGCCGAGGCGATCCACGTCAGGGTGCACGCCACGTGACCTGCGGGCCGATCCGGCCCGTGCCACAGTGATGGGCTCGCGGACAGTGGGTCACCGGCTCCTCCACCCGACCGTCCGGCCTTTCCGCATCGCTCACCCCGCGCTGCACGGGACTGCGCGGTTCGCGCATGGTGGACAACCCGCATATCCCTCGACGCCGCCACACCGATACGACACCCCGACGAGCCGCGTCCCCCATCCGCGGCACTGCTGTTCCCCATCTCCAGCCGGGAGGTGGGGAACAGCAGTGTCTGAGCTTCGTACCCTTTCGTCGACCAGCGAACGCAACCAAGGGAATTCCTAGTCGCGATTTGAGTGTCGATCCTTGACAACACTGGTCCGCGCGTCACCCGCTGGTCGGCGTTTCACCGCGATCGACACACCCAGTATCTGCCGAGCCTCACGCAACAACTGGCGGCCCGGGCGGATGACCGGCAGCCCGAGCGATAAACGCTGGCCGTAGTCGCGGTAGCCGCTGCATGTGCGAGGGGAGACGTCGGCTTGAGGTACACCCACCCAGACGTCACGCGCCGCTCACTCACGGCGTCGGATCAGGGTCCGATCGGGCATTGATCGACACTCGGCTCGAGGGGTCTAGTTTTCACTCCGACTTTCGTCTCGAGGAGGCTGCGGTGGCGGGTCAGCGGGTCGGGTACATCCGGGTGAGCACCCTCGACCAGAGCCCCGCCCGCCAGCTCGAGGGGGAGGGGGCACTGGATCGGACCGTCACCGATCGGGCCTCCGGAAGGGACCCGGACCGGCCGCAGTTGCTGGCGCTGCTCGAGTTCGTCCGCGACGGTGACACTGCGCTCGTGCACTCGATGGACCGGCTCGCCCGCAACCTCGACGACCTACGCCAGCTGACCGGCAGCGGGGTGCGGGAGCAGTTCGTCACCGAGCATCGGGTGTTCACCGGGCAGGACTCGCCGATGGCGAACCTGCTGCTGTCGGTCATGGGTGCGTTCGCCGAGTTCGAACGCTCGATGATCGGCCACAGGCCCCCGATTCCGGCCCCAGGAGTTCACGAAACCCTGAATGCCGCACGTTTGCGCGGTTTCGACGGGTTGGGTGAACCCCGCACCGACTCGCAGATGGCGAGGATCTGGTGCTTTCCGCCATCTCGGGAGCGGGTTCTTCCTTGTCCTCGAAGTGATGGTGCACCACTCCGGGCGACACACCGGAGGCCTCGGCCGGGCGGCGGATGGTCAGCACTGAAGCGGAGGCGTCGACGGGCGATCCCGCGACGGATCCGAAGACGGCCGACCCGCGATCTCGAGGTCGCGATCACGCACATCCAGTGTCTTGCACTCGAAAACCGCAACCTGCGAATGCAACCGGAAGAATCGGCGAAGGTCGCGTCGCTTCCGCCTGCAACCCTGCGTTCTCCGGCCGCCCGTCACACCATCTCCAGCCCCATCACCGATCATCACCACTGCCCGGGCACACTTCCGGGCCGGGTTGTCGAACCGCCGGTGCTGCAGTGCCCGAAGAATCGTCCTCACGGTCGATCACGGGGCGTGCAACGCAGATCAGGCGTCGGCCGGCCCTGGTCATTTCCGCCTTGACCGACGAGGCTGAGAGTTAGGTTTGCCAAACCTGCAAGTACCACCAGTCGGCCGGTCGGGTGTGTTCCCGGCCTGAACAGGATGGATGTCATGAGGATGCGGATCGGACGGATGTCGGGGGTGGCGCTGGCCACCGCCGCGGTGCTGACGGTGGTGGGGTGCTCGGATTCCGGTTCGGACGGCGGGACGGACTCGGGCGCGGCCAACCAGATCACCGTGTACAACGCGCAGCACGAATCGTTGACCCAGGAGTGGGCCGACGTCTTCACGGCGGAGACCGGCATCGAGGTGGAACTGCGCAACGGTAGTGACACCGAGCTCGGCAACCAGCTCGTGGCCGAGGGTGACCAGTCGCCGGCCGACGTGTTTCTCACGGAGAATTCCCCGGCCATGACGCTGGTGGAGAACGCCGGGCTCTTCGCCGACGTGAACCAGGACGTCCTCGACCAGGTCCCGAGCCAGTACCGGCCGTCGAGCGGCCAGTGGACCGGCATCGCTGCCCGTTCCACCGTCTTCGCCTACAACAAGGACACGCTGCCCCAGGACCAGCTGCCGAAGTCGCTGCTGGACCTGCAGGATCCCGCCTGGAAGGACCGCTGGGCGGCGTCCCCGTCGGGCGCCGATTTCCAGGCCATCGTCAGTGGGCTCCTCGAGCTGAGGGGTGAGGACGCCACCCGGGCGTGGCTGGCCGGGATGAAGGAGAACGTCCGCACCTACAAGGGCAACGGCGCGGTGATGAAGGCCGTCAACGCCGGGGAGATCCCGGGCGGGGTGATCTACCACTACTACTGGTTCGGTGATCAGGCCAAGACCGGTGAGAACAGCAACGACGTCGCCCTGCACTACTTCAAGAACGAGGATCCGGGGGCGTTCGTCAGCGTCTCCGGTGGTGGCGTCCTGCAGTCCAGCACGAAGCAGGACGCGGCGCAGCAGTTCCTGAAGTTCGTCACCGGCCAGAAGGGGCAGGAGGTCCTGCAGACCGGGACGTCGTTCGAATACCCGGTGGGCAGTGGCGTGCCCGCGAATCCGAAGCTGGTTCCCCTCGTCGACCTGCAGGCCCCGCAGGTCGACCCCGCGAAGCTCAACAGCCCGCAGGTCACCGAACTCATGACGGAAGCCGGTTTGCTCTGAATCTCGCACTGATCGGCCGAGCGCGGTCGCCAGACGCGGCCACGACGCGTCCCCCGACCGCCGGGCCACCCCTGCCCCTCCCGCTGGCGGTCGCCGCGGTGATCGTGGTGGCCGCGTCGTTCATTCCGCTCGGCTACGTGGTGGCGGCGAGCATCGCCACGGGCTGGGACACTGCGTCGGCGTTGCTGTTCCGGCCCCGGGTACGCGAATTGCTGTCGAACACCGTGCTGTTGGTCGTGGTTACGGTGCCGATCTGCGTCGTCGTCGGCGTCCTCGCCGCCTGGCTCGTCGAGCGCACCCGGGTGCCGGGGGCGAAGGTGTGGGCGGTGCTCCTCGCGGCGCCCCTGGCCATTCCGGCGTTCGTCAACAGCTACTCCTGGGTGACGGCGATACCTTCCCTCGGCGGGCTGCACGGCGGTGTCCTCATCGCGACCCTCTCGTACTTCCCCCTCGTCTACATTCCGGCGGCCGCGACACTGCGCCGGCTGGACCCGGCCGTCGAGGAATCGGCGCGCGCACTCGGCGTCGGGCCCTGGGCGGTGTTCTTCCGCGTCGTGGTGCCGCAGCTGCGGCTGGCCATCGCCGGCGGGGCGCTGCTGGTCTCGCTGCACCTTCTCGCCGAATACGGCGCCTTCGTCTTCATCAGGTTCGACACGTTCACGACGGCGATCTTCGAGCAGTATCAGTCGACGTTCAACGGGACCGCGGCGACGATGCTGGCCGGTGTCCTGGTGCTGCTGTGCCTGACCCTGCTGGTGATCGAATCGGTCGTCCGCGGCAGCGCCCGGTACGCCCGGATCGGGTCGGGTGCGGCCCGCCGGGCGGTGCCCGCCGAACTCGGGTGGCGGTACTCGCCGATGGTGCTTGTGTTCCTCGGGGTGCTGATCGCGGCGTCGGTCGGTGTCCCAGTCGTCAGTGTCCTGCGGTGGCTCGTCATCGGCGGGAGCGCGGTCTGGGAGTGGGGGGCCGTTGCGTCCGCGCTGGTACAGACTCTCGGGTTCGGTATCGCCGGCGCCGTCGTGACGTGTGTACTCGCCTTCCCGATCGCCTGGATCTCGATCCGCCGCCCCGGGAGGTTCAGCCGCTTCCTCGAGGGCGGCACCTACATCTCGAGTTCGCTGCCCGGCATCGTGGTGGCACTGGCGTTGGTCACCGTCTCCATCCGCTACCTCCACCCGCTCTATCAGAGCGTGGCCGTCGTGATCGCGGGCTACACGCTGCTCTTCCTGCCGCGTGCCCTGGTGAACCTCCGGGCCGGACTCGCGCAAGCGCCCGTCGGGCTCGAGGAGGCGGCGCAGTCGCTGGGTGTCTCACCGCCCTCGGCCTTCTTCCGGGTGACGCTGCGGCTTGCCGCCCCGGCCACCGCGGCGGGCGGGGCTCTGGTTTTCCTGGGGATCGTCAACGAGCTGACCGCCACCCTCCTGCTGGCGCCCACCGGCACTCGCACCCTGTCCATGCGGTTCTGGTCCCTGAGCAGCGAGATCGACTACGCCGGCGCCGCGCCGTACGCGCTGATCATGATCGTGTTGTCGCTGCCGATGACCTACGTGCTCTTCTCCCAGTCGAAAAAGGTAGCGGGACTATGACATACGCACTCGAAGTGGAAGGACTCGACAAGTCGTTCGGCGCCGCGGCGATCCTCCAGCACGTCTCGTTCGCCGTCGATGCGGGATCCACGACGGCGATCGTGGGGCCGTCCGGTTGTGGCAAGACCACGTTGCTCCGCCTGATCGCGGGCTTCGAGAAGCCCGATGCCGGCACCATCGCCCTGGCTGGCCGGGTCGTCGCGGGCGGTGGCTGGACGCCTGCGCACCGGCGGTCGGTGGGGTACGTGGCGCAGGACGGCGCGCTGTTCCCGCACGCCACGGTCGGCGCGAATGTCGGCTTCGGTCTGCCCCGCCGGGCCCGCACCGCGTCGAAGATCGCCGGGCTCCTCGACATGGTGTCGCTGGATTCGTCGTACGCGTCCCGGCGACCCGACCAGCTGTCGGGCGGGCAGCAACAGCGGGTGGCACTCGCGCGGGCGCTGGCCCGCGAACCCGAACTCATGCTGCTCGACGAGCCGTTCTCCGCACTGGACGCCGGGCTGCGGGCGAACACCCGCAGGATCGTCGCGGACGTGCTCGCGAAGGCGGGGATCACCACCATCCTCGTCACCCACGACCAGCCCGAGGCGCTGTCGTTCGCCGACCGGGTCGCGGTGATGAGCACGGGTCGCCTCGCCCAGATCGGTACCCCGCGCGAAATCTATTCCACACCCATCGACGTCCCCACCGCACAGTTCATCGGTGACGCCGTCGTATTGTCGGCGCACGTCGACGACGGCCGGGCCCGCTGCGCCCTCGGTGACGTGGCCGTGGCCTCGAGCGGCGTCCGCGGTAGCGCCCGAGTCATGTTGCGGCCGGAGCAGATCGAACTCACCTCGGACCGCGCAGGCGTAACCGGGACCGTCGTCGACGTCGAATACCTCGGGTCGGAGATGCTGCTTGGTATACGCCTCGACACCGCGGACGGCGTCGTCTCCGAACGGGTCACCGTCCGCCGCTTCGGTGCCACCGCCCTCACCCCGGGCGACCGCGTCGGCATCCGCGTCCTCGGCAGGGGCGTGGCCTACCAAGCCTGAGCCGATCCCGTCCTGTCGCGGGCCGCCACCTCGGACCGCCCCGACGCGCACCCGCACACACGGGGTATCACGGCCGCACGGGCTGTCCGGTTGTGAAGACGGACCTATCCTGACCTTCGTGGCGTCCGCCGGTGGCAGTGTTACCGGCGGTGGACCGGTCCGCGAGTTCCTCGAGGCTTTCGGACGTGGCCATCGCGCCGTGGACCCCATATCGGCGGACGAGCCTTTGTGCACGAGGCACCCGGCTACGTCGGGCTCCGGTCAGGGCTTCCCTCCAATTCCGTCGATGGACGGCGGGGGATTCATCCCGAGTGCTGGGTCAGCCAACCCAAGGTTCCCTAGTCGGGAACCCCGTAGTCACCGGGCGCACAGGGGATCGACCGTCCCAGAGGAGGGTGGTCCCTTCGAGCGTCGACGAGGCGCGCTGACGACGCAATTCCGGATCCGCGTCTCTAGTCATGGACCGCTTCGACATGGTATTCGCCCCCATCGGGCGCCGAATACCATGGGAAAGGAGGGAGGGATCACCGTGCGATACGACGACTGGGGCGTCCGGTCGCAGCAGTGGGCCGGGTTGCACAGCGTGTCGACGAGCGTGTGCGGCGTGCCCGTGCACTATGTCCGAGCGGAGCCCGCTTCGACCGCACGTCGCGACGCACCAGTTCACCTGCTGGTGCCCCCGATGACCGGTAGCGCGAGCATGTGGATCGATCTCGTTCCTCACCTGCGCCAGCTCGGGCCGGTGATTTCCGTCGACCTCCCGGGGACGATCGTCGGCCACACCGGTGATCCGTATCGGCATGGGCCACGCGCGGACCTGGACGCTCGCTTCGTGTCGGCCTTCGCCGGGCAGCTCCGCCTCGAGAGCCGGGTGGTGCTGCACGGCTGGTCGACGGGTGGCCTGGTGGCGGCGCTGGCCGCCACGATGATGCCCGAGAAGGCTCGGGGAGTCGTCTTGGTGGCCCCGGCGCTGCCGTGGCGCCGGACGTCAGCAGTCGAGGCGCTCGGGTGGCAGACGCTGGGACGCCTCGTCGTTGCAGCCGGCCCGCCAACGACACGCGCGGTGCTGCGACTGGCGGGCCGGCGAATACTGGACGCCAAGCGAACCGCGATCAACGACGCGGGCTCCCTCTCGGGTGGCCGGACCGACTTCATCGGTGGAGACCCGGGCCGTGTCTCACGAGCGCAGGTCGACCTGTGGCTCGATGGCCTCGAGGCGGCCCGCGAGCACCCGGAACGGCTCGCGGGCACGGCCGCGGCGTTCGCGTCGATCGTCAAAGCCATGTTCATCACGCAGAGACCGACGAACGAGGCACTCGATTCCGTGCGGGTGCCCGTACTTGTGCTGTGGGGAAGGGACGATCACCTTGTCGACCCCACGTCGCTCATGCAGCACGCCCGACGGCCGGGCTGGACACCCCGCCCCATCGATGACGTTGGCCACCTGCTTCCCGTCGAGGCGCCCGATCTCTACGCGCAGGCAGTCTGCCAGTGGCTCGCCGACAGGCTCGAGATTCCCGGATTCGGACGTCCTGCGTAGATGGGTGTCTTTCCGACCTGAGCAGTACGGCCCCGCGGAGGCCCTTCCTCGCCGCTCGGGGATCGCTTACGGGATCGACGCTGGGGCCCGGACGATTGTGGAACCAACTTTTGAGACACTTCGACCTGGGTGTTTGTGACATCCGGAAGCGGTCCGGGTGGCGTCTCATTTCCCACCCTGCGGTTGACCCGGTGACCACCGATCTCGGTGGCCCTAGGTGGCGTATTGGCCGATTCGCGCGCCGGTGCCATTGGCGCTCCTACTTCCCAGAATCGATTGCTATCACTGCTATCCAGGACAACCTATTTCCCCGGGTTCGAACACTGCGGCGGTAACGTCCGGGGTTACCCTCCTCTTCGTGACTGCACGCACCGGCGCGTCGCCGAACACACCGCTGCGGCGGGCTGCGGCGCGGGTAACCCTGACGCCGGTCCGGGTGGTGGCCCTGGGTTTCGCGACGGCGATCGCCGTCGGCACCGGGCTGCTGCTCCTGCCGGCGGCGACCCAACCCGGAACGGACACCGGTGTGATCGCCGCCCTGTTCACGGCGACGTTGGCGATGTGCCTGACCGGGCTGATCGTGGTCGACACCCCCACCCACTGGTCCGGATTCGGCCAGGGAATCATCCTCGGCCTGATCCAGGTCGGCGGGTTCGGCATCATGACGATGGCGTCGGTGGTCGGGCTGATGCTCGCCAACCGGATCGGGCTGCGGGCCCGCCTCAACGCCGCCGCGGAGGTCCGGGCGTCCGGTCTCGGGGACGTGCGCAGCGTCGTCGTCGGCGTGGTCCGGATCAGCATCCTCATCGAAACGGTCACCGCCGCATGCCTGGCGGCCCGGTTCGCGATCGGCTACGACGAGCCGCCCGAGCGCGCCCTGTGGCTGGGTGTGTTCCATGCGATTTCGGCGTTCAACAACGCCGGGTTCGCGCTCTAGAGCGACAACATCATCGGCTTCGCCGCCGACCCCTGGATCTGCGTCCCGCTGCTGGTCGCGGTGATCCTCGGCGGCATCGGGTTCCCGGTGCTCTTCGAGGTGGGCCGCCGGATACGGCGTGGGGGTGGCACCTCGCGCCGGTGGAGCCTGCACACGAAGCTGACCGTCACGGTCACCGCCCTCCTGTTGGTGATCGGCCCGGCCCTGGTGCTGGCGCTCGAGTGGGGCTACACCCTGCGCGGGCACGACCTCGGAGCGAAACTGCTGGTTGCGGCGTTCCAGGGCATCATGCCCCGCACCGCGGGATTCAACAGCGTCGACTACGCCCAGATGGACCCGGCCACCCTGCTGGTGACCGATGTGCTGATGTTCATCGGCGGCGGCGGCAGCGGCGGCACCGCCGGCGGGATCAAAGTCACCACCTTCGCGCTGCTGCTGTTCGCGATCGTCGCCGAGGTGCGCGGCGAGCGGTCGGTGGTGATCTTCGACCGGCGGATCGGCCCGCGCGTGCAGCGGCAGGCGCTGGCGGTGGCCCTCATCGGTGTGTCCCTGGTCATGGTCCCCACCATCGTGCTGCTCGCCGGCACCCACTTCGATCTCAACGTTCTGCTCTTCGAGGTAACCTCCGCATTCGCCACCGTGGGACTGTCCACCGGCATCACCGCGCAACTCCCCGACTGGGGCCAGTTGATCCTGGTGATGCTGATGTATCTCGGCCGCATCGGCTCCATCACCCTGGTCAGTGCGCTCGCCGCCCGCCACCGGGACCGCCGCTACGAACTCCCCGAAGAGAGGCCCTTCATTGGCTAGGAAACCGTCCTCCGACGTCGTCGTGGTGCTGGGGTTGGGCCGATTCGGCAAGTCCCTCGCCCTCGAGCTGATGGAACAGGGCACCGAGGTGCTCGGCATCGACGCCAACGAGGCCGTGGTGCAGAAGATCTCGCACCGCCTCACCCACGCCGCGGTCGCCGACACCACCGACGAGGAATCGCTGCGCCAGCTCTCGGTGCATGACTACGACCGGGCCGTGGTCGGGGTCGGGTCCGACCTCGAGGCCAGCCTGCTCACCGCCTCCGCTTTGATCAACCTGGCGGTGCCGCACGTGTGGGCCAAGGCGATCAGCAACGCCCACGCGAAGATCCTCCGGCAGATCGGCGTCGAACATGTCGTGCGCCCCGAACACGACATGGGCAAACGGGTGGCGCACCTAGTGCGCGGTCGGATGATGGACTACATCGAATTCGACGACGGCTTCGCCATGGTCAAGACCACCCCACCCGCCACAGTCGTCGGGAAGCGCCTGGGTGAGACCACCGTCCGCAGCACCTACGGAGTGACCGTGGTCGCGATCAAACGTCCCGGCGAAGATTTCACCTATGCCACCGCGGACACGATCATCGAACCCGGTGACACCATCATCGTCTCCGGTCAGGTGCGTGACACCGAACGATTCAGCGAACTGACGTGACCTCGCGTCGCTTTTCGCCCGATCCGTGGTCTGACCCAGGAACCGGGGCGGAGGATGTTGTGATGGCCCCCGATAGTCCGGTGAGCGAGTCCCGTTCAGCTGTCGGCGCGTAGGCTCCGCCGGAGACCAGCGACGGGACGGGTGATCGAAGCGATGCCCAGTAGGCTGCGCGCCCCCCGGCGAGGTCGGCGATTCCCCAGAGCACCTGCCGGACATCGTGCCCGGGGTGGTCCGCGACGGACAACTCCTGCGCATCGGCACACCCGAGGTCAATACAATCGAGGCGGGTGACATCCTGCTCTACCTCCGGCAGGTGACCGACTGACCGACGACGAACGCTGGATGGATGCCGTGCACCATTGGCGCGGACCACGAAAACGGTTTGGGGCCAGCCCATTCGGGCATGGTTATCACGATGCGTGTCGGTGCGGTGTGGGCGGCGCTCCGCCGCGATGTTCGGCGTCGCCGCCGGGTTTTTCTGCTACTGAGGGGTGCCGTGGCTGATCATGCTCATGGATACGACGGGAGCCTATGAACGGTTCACACAGACCTTGATCCGAATCTCGCTGTGGGGTACGTCGAGGTGTGCGGCGACGAGGGAGGCTGCGTCGACTTCGGCGTCGGCCAGGCGCCAGGCTCGGCCGGCGATGCCGAGCTCGGGGACCTCGAGTAACCACGACTTGCCGTCCCGAGTCACCTGCACGGTGTAGGTCATCATCGCTCGACCGCCTACCCTTCCGAGCAGATGATGCCAATTCGGTCCCGTTCATCTGCCGTTGTCACGTCGGGGGAACCGGTGTGCACCTCGGACCGGCGGAGACCCGATGTCGAGGCACAACGATAGCGCCTCCCAGGGTTACATGCGGACCATCGTGACTACGACTGCAGACACGATCGTAAAGAACCCTTTACTATTACTGGCTCGTCCTCCTGGTAGCGACGATCGTGTTCCGTGTCCCCGATTACAGAGAGAGCTATGAGCAGCGCTTCGCGCAAACGTAAACCTCGAAGACCCCGCCCACCCCGTGCCGCACGCCCCGCATGCCGGCTGGAGGTGCGCACATGGTGACCATCGTTCTGAGCATCGCGATCGGCATCCTCGTTGTCGTGGCGATCACCGCCCTGACCGGCTATTTCGTGGCGCAGGAATTCGCTTACATGTCGGTGGACCGTTCCCGGCTGAAGGCCCGCGCCGAGGCCGGCGACACCGGCGCCGCCCGGGCCCTGACGGTGACCCGCCGCACCTCGTTCATGCTGTCCGGTGCCCAGTTGGGCATCACCGTCACCGGCCTACTCGTCGGCTACGTCGCCGAACCCCTGATCGGCCGCGGCCTCGGCGAGCTCCTCGGCGGCGTCGGCGTCCCGACCGCGGTCGGGGTCGGAATCGGTGCAATCCTCGCGGTGCTGTTCTCCACCTTCGTCCAGATGGTCTTCGGTGAGCTGTTCCCGAAGAACCTGGCGATCGCCCGCCCCGAACCGGTCGCCCGCTGGCTGGCCCTGTCGACCACGATCTACCTGAGGCTCTTCGGCTGGCTGATCTGGCTGTTCGACCAGTCCTCGAACCTGCTGCTGCGGGCCCTGCGGATCGAGCCGGTCCATGACGTCGAGCACTCGGCGACCCCCCGCGATCTCGCACACATCGTCGCCGAATCCCGGAACACCGGCGAACTACCTCCGGAGCTGTCCACCCTGCTCGACCGCATCCTTGACTTCCCCACCCGCACCGCCGAGCATGCGATGATCCCGCGGGCACATGTCGACACCGTGCGGGTGGACGAGCCGGTGCCGGCGGTCCTGGCACGGATGGCCACCGGGCACACCCGGTACCCGGTCGTGGGTGAGAGCTCCGATGATCTGCACGGGGTGATCCACCTGCACGACCTCCTCGGCGCCGAGCCGACCGGAACGGCCGGCTCGCGGTGCCGGCCGCCGGTGGTCGTGCCCGCCTCGCTGCCGCTGCCGCAGGTCCTGGCCCAGCTGACCGAGGCGAAGGAGGAGATGGCCCTGGTCATCGACGAGTACGGCGGATTCGCCGGAATCGTCACCGTCGAAGACATGGCCGAGGAACTCGTTGGCGAGATCGCCGACGAGCACGACCAGGACGCCGCCGCACCGCGGGCCGGGTCCGAAACCGACGGCTGGGAACTTCCCGGTGAACTGCATCTCGACGAGGTCGAACGCATCCTCGGCCACCGCCTGCCCGACGGGGACTACGAAACCCTGGCCGGCCTGGTGATCACCCGATTCGGGGGCCTGCCCACCGTCGGGGACACCGTGACCATCCCGCTCGAACCCGATCCCGCCGACCTGGTCGCCGACGGGGACCCACCGCGCCGGCACCTCACCGCCGAGGTCCTCGAGGTCGACAAACGGGTGCCGTCGTCGGTGCTGGTCGCCGTGCACGCGGAGCAGGAGGACTCTGCCGATGAGTAATCCTTGGATCGTCCTGGCCGTCACCGTCGCGCTGATCGCGGCCAGCGCCTTCTTCGTCGCCGTGGAGTTCGCGCTGATCGCCGCCCGCCGGCACCGGCTCGAGGACGCCGCATCCACCAGCAGAGCCGCCCGCGCGGCCCTGCGCAGCGCCTCGGAGCTGTCGGTGCTGCTGGCCGGTTCGCAGCTCGGCATCACGGTCTGCACCCTCGCGCTCGGTGCCATCACGAAGCCGGCCGTGCACCACTGGCTCACCCCCGCCTTCGAGGGATGGGGCGCCCCGCTGTGGCTGGCGGACGTACTCGGATTCGTGCTCGCCCTGCTCATCGTCACCTTCCTGCACCTCGTCGTCGGGGAGATGGCACCCAAGTCGTGGGCGATCGCGCACCCCGAGAAATCGGCGACGATGCTGGCGATCCCGATGCGCGGCTTCATGTGGGCGACCCGCCCGGTGCTGCAGGTGCTCAACCGGATGGCGAACTGGTGCCTGGTCAAGGTCGGGGTGACCCCGGTCGACCAGGTCCTCTCCGGTCAGGACTCCGACACCCTGCGGCACCTGGTGGAGCACTCGGCGACAGTCGGCACCCTCGACGAGCGCTACCACGGGCAGCTGACCAGCGCACTGGAACTCGAGGCCCTGACCGTCGGTGAGATGGTGCGGCCGAACACGGCGCCGAGCAGCGTCCCACCGGAGGCGACACCGGAGGAGATCCGCGCGACCGGGCAGCGCAGTGGTCACCTGCGGCTGCTGGTTCGCGGCGACGCCGGCGTCGAGGGCGTGGTGCACGTGCGCGACAGCCTGCACGCGCCGCCGGCGTACACCGCGCGGGCGTTGATGCGGTCGGTGCTCACCCTGCCCGCCACGGCCCCGGTGTACGAGGCGCTGCGCACGATGCGCGAGACCCGCAGCCATCTGGCGCTCGTCGTCGACGACGCCGGTGAGGTGACCGGGCTGATCACCCTCACCGACGTGCTGCAACGGCTGTTGCCGACAGCCGGCGCCGCCGCCTGACACCCCACCACCACGACACAGCGGGGCCCTGAGCGGACGGCAGTTCCGGTCAGGGCCCACTGTCGCGGTAGAGCCGCCAGAACCACACCCCGCTGCCCAGCAGGCACACCAGCCCCGATCCGAGCGCCCCGACCACCATCAGCATCGTGCCCACCGACACCAACGCGACCACACAGGCGATTTGGACCAGAACGGTGAGGGGCACAGACACGAATGTGTCGGAGAACCCGTGTCGGCGCAACAAACACCGAACACCGCCTTCCTCCCTCGACCCCGCTCCGGCGGGCGTCGGCCCACACCCCCCACCACAATGTCCGATTTGTCCGGTTTCGCCTACACTGAGGCCACACCAGTCGTTCGAGGACTCCTCGCGAGGAGAAGGGACATGGGCCACCGTCACAGACCCCGGCCGCTCCGACCTGGGCGGCGACGATGAACGACATCGTGGTCAACGCCGCACTGGTACTGCTTTTTGTGCTGGTCGGCGGTGTGTTCGCCGCCACCGAAATCGCGTTGGTGTCCTTGCGGGAGGGGCAGATCCGGCGCCTCGAGCGCCGCGGTGGCCGCAGCGCCCGCACCGCGGTGTTGGCGCGTAATCCCAACCGGTTCCTCTCCGCGGTGCAGATCGGTGTCACCGTGGCCGGCTTTCTCTCCGCCGCCTACGGCGCCTCCACCATCGCCCCCGCCCTGGTGCCCACCCTGGAATCGTGGGGCCTGCCGACCGGGGCCGCCGCCGCGACCGCTCTGATCGGGACGACCCTGCTGATCGCGTATCTGTCGCTGATCCTGGGCGAGTTGGTTCCCAAACGCATTGCCCTGCAACGCTCCACCGAGGTCTCCCTGCTGACGGCGCCGACCCTGGACCGGTTCGCCACGGCGATGCGTCCGGTCATCTGGTTGCTGTCGGCCTCCACCGACCTGCTGGTGCGCCTGGTGGGCGGGGACCCGAAGGCGAAAGGTGAGGCGATCACCCATGAGGAGCTGCGGGATCTTCTGATCGGGCACACCGCGATCGCCGAGAGCGAACGCCGCATCCTCTCGGAGGTCTTCGATGCCGGCCGGCGCTCGCTGGTCGAGGTGATGCGCCCGCGCACCGACGTCGACTTCCTGCCCGCCGACACCCCCCTCGGCCAGGCCCGGCAGCAGGCACTCGATGGCGGGCACAGCCGGTACCCGGTCACCGGCGCCTCGTTCGACGACATCGTCGGCTTCGTCCACCTGCGTGACCTGCTTCTCGCAGATGAACGTCGGGCGGCCACGGTGGCCGCCCTGTGCCGGCCGGTTCTGCAACTGCCCGCCTCCAAGCCCGCCCTGGCCGCGCTGTCGGACATGCGCCGCGACAATCTGCAGATCGCGATCGTCGTCGACGAGTACGGCGGCACCGCCGGCATCGTCACCCTCGAGGACATCGTGGAGGAGATCGTCGGCGAGATCGGCGACGAGTACGACGATCCCACCCCGCCGGTGTCCGCCGACGGCACATCGCGGCGGCCGGCCCACCAGAGCGTGGACGGGCTGCTGATCATCGAGGACTTCGAGACCGTCACCGGGATCACGCTGCCCGACGGGCCGTACGAGACGGTGGCCGGGTTCTTGCTGCACGAACTGCAACGGGTCCCGCAACTCGGCGACAGCATCACCTTCGACGGTCACCGGCTCACCGTCAGCGCCATCGACGGCCGCCGCATCTCCCGGGTCCGCGTCACCCACCCCCGCCCGACCCCGGGCACGCGGGGCACCCGGGGCACGCACGTGGACTCGGAGCGGTCATGACCCGCAACGCCCTCGGGCAACACCGATCCCGGCCGACGCGGGCGGCCGCAGTGGCGGTGCTGCCGGGCGATACTCACCCCGTGCACAATCGGCGGCCCAGCCGAACCCGGATCTGGCTCTTCGGCGCGCACGCGGCCTTGGTGCTCGGATTGCTTGTGCTGTTCGTGCTCATCGCCGAGCTCGCCAATCCCACGGACGGCGCGAACATCGGTGCCGGAATCCTGCTGTTGCCGTTGCTGCCGCTGGGTCTGCCGTGGTCCCTGCCGGTGATCGTCGACCCGTACCGCTTCGATCCCGCGGCCGAAGCCCTCGTGTACACCCTGTACCTGGGACCGGCGCTGCTCAACGTGGCCCTCCACGGGCTTCTGCTGCTGTCTTGCTCTGTGCTGCGTGCACAGCACTCCGTGTTCCGTGCGCAGCAGCGGCCGCCACGGCGAGCTCCCTGGCGGCGTTGAGGACCAGGCCGCGGGCAACAGTGGCGAAAGTTTGGACTCGTACCTAGACCGGGAGCGTGGGACATGGGAATACGGACCCCCGACGGTCAACCGTTGTTGTCCCGCCGCGCCCGGGTCTGGCTGATGGTGGCGTTCGCATCGTTCGTCCTGCTGTTCGTCGGGCCACCGCTGATCGAGGCGTACACGAACTGGTTGTGGTTCGGGGAGGTCGGGTTCCGCAGGGTCTGGCTGACGGTGGTGCTCACCCGGCTGTCGCTGTTCGTGATCGTCTCGGCGTTGGTCGCCGGCATCATCTTCCTGGGTGTGCTGCTGGCCTATCGCTGGCGACCGGTATTCGTCCCCACCTCCGGGCCGGACGACCCGGTCGCCCGCTACCGCACGATGGTGCTCGCCCGGAAACGGTTGTTCGGGCTGGGGATTCCGATCGCTGTGGGTCTGCTCTGTGGGTTGATCGCTGCAGGGCAACTGGGCGACGGTGCAACTGTTCCTGCGCGGCGGCTCCTTCGGGCGGACCGATCCCGAGTTCGGGCACGACATCGGGTTCTACGCCTTCGATCTGCCCTTCTACCGCAGCGTGCTCAACTGGTTGTTCGTGGCCGTGCTGTTAGCCTTCCTGGCGAGCCTGGCGACGCACTACCTGTTCGGCGGGTTGCGGGTGTCCGGCAAGGGCGGCGCCCTGTCCGGGTCGGCCCGCATCCAGCTCGCGGTGCTCGCCGGAACGTTCATCGTCCTCAAGGCGGCGGCGTACTGGCTCGACCGCTACTCGCTGCTCTCGAGCAGCCGCAAGGAACCCACCTTCACCGGCGCCGGCTACACCGACATCCACGCCGAACTGCCCGCCAAACTCATCCTGGCGGCGATCGCGGTGATCTGCGCCGCCTCGTTCTTCGCCGCGATCGTGCTGCGGGACCTGCGGATCCCGGCCATGGCCGCGGCGCTGCTGGTGCTGTCCTCGATCCTGGTCGGTGGGGTGTGGCCGCTGCTGATGGAGCAGTTCTCGGTGCGCCCGAACGCCGCGGACGTAGAGCGCCCCTATATCGAGCGCAACATCGATGCCACCCGTCACGCGTACCGGATCGGCGGCGACGCCGTCGAATACCTCGACTATCCGGGCGTGGGCACCCGCGCCCCGCGCGAGGTTCCCGCGGACGCGACGACCATCGCCAACGCCCGACTGTTGGACCCGGATGTGCTCTCGCGCACCTTCACTCAGCAACAGCAACTCAAGAACTTCTACGGATTCCCGGCGGCACTGGACATCGACCGGTACGACATCGACGGGCAGCGGCGCGACTACATCGTCGCCGCCCGTGAACTGTCCCCGACCAGCCTCACCGGCAACCAGACGGACTGGATCAACCAGCACACCGTCTACACCCACGGCAACGGATTCGTCGCCGCCCCCGCGAACCGGGTGAACGCCGCGGTCCGGGACGCGACCGTCGACACCTCCAACAGCAACAGCGGCTACCCCATCTACACCGTCAGCGACATCGCCACCCAGGGAGCCGGAGACCAGGTGATCCCGGTCGAGCAACCCCGCATCTACTACGGCGAGGTGATCGCCCAAGCGGACCCGGACTACGCCATCGTCGGCGCCACCCCGGACTCCGCACCCCGCGAATACGACACCGACACCTCCACCTACACCTACACCGGAGCCGGCGGCGTCCCCATCGGAAACTGGCTCAACCGATTGGCATTCGCCGCCAAGTACGCCGAACGCAACCTGTTGTTCTCGCGGGCAATCGGCGCCGATTCGAAGATCCTCTTCCACCGCGACCCGACCGAACGCGTCCAGCACGTCGCCCCCTGGCTGACCACCGACGCCAACCCCTACCCCGCGGTCGTGGCGGGCAAGATCGTCTGGATCGTCGACGCGTACACCACCCTGGGCAACTACCCGTACGCGCAGCGCAGCTCACTCGACGAGCCGGTCACCGACGCCGCCACCGGCCGCCAGCTGCCCCGCGAGGAGATCTCCTACGCACGCAACTCCGTCAAGGCCACCGTCGACGCCTACGACGGCACGGTGACGCTGTATCAGGTCGATGACCAGGATCCGGTCCTGGCCGCGTGGATGAACATCTTCCCCGGCACCGTGCAACCGCAGGACGCGGTGCCCGAGGAGCTGCGCGCCCACTTCCGCTACCCCGAGGACCTGTTCCAGGTGCAGCGGGAGCTCCTGGCCAAGTACCACGTGGACGAGCCCCGAGAGTTCTTCACCACCAACGCCTTCTGGTCGGTGCCCAGCGACCCGACCGTGGAGGAGAACCCGAACCAGCGACCGTTCTACGTGCTGGTCGGAGATCCGGTGACCGCAGAACCGTCGTTCCGGTTGGCCAGCGCGATGGTGGGGTTCAACCGAGAATTCCTCTCCGCGTACATCTCCGCGCATTCCGATCCCGAGAACTACGGAAAGCTCACCGTGCTGCGGTTGCCCACGGACACGCTCACACAGGGTCCGCAACAGATCCAGAACTCGATGATCTCCGACACCCGGGTCGCCTCCGAACGCACCCTGCTCGAGCGCTCGAACCGCATCCAGTACGGCAACCTACTGACGCTGCCGATCGCCGACGGCGGCGTCCTCTACCTCGAACCCCTCTACACCGAGCGGATCTCCTCGGAACAGAACGGTTCCACCTTCCCGCAACTCTCGCGGGTACTGGTCAGCTACCGCGAGCCCGGCACCGGCGGCGTCCGGGTCGGGTACGCCCCCACCCTCGCCGAGGCCCTCGACCAGGTCTTCGGCCCCGGCACCGGGCGCGCGGCCACCGCCCCCGGCGGCGACGCCGCCACCCCCGCCCCACCCGCGCCCGACGAACCCCCACCCCCACCCCAACCCCCGCAGCCGCAGCCGCAGCAAGTGGAAGCGCCCACCCCGGCAGCGCCCCCGCCCACACCTGCGGATGTGGCCACCGCCGTCGACGAACTCGACGCGGCACTGGCCAACCTGCGCACCGCCCAGGACAGCGGCGACTACGCCGCGATCGTCGCGGCCCTCGCCCGCCTGCAGAAAGCGGTCGACGCCTACCAAACCGCAGGTCGATAGGCCACCGAGTGCACGTGACCGACGGCAACGCCGCACCGGTCGAGCTCGAGCCGGTTGCTCCCTCGTCTCGACGGCCAGCGGTTGCTGCGGGAATGACCACACCCTGACCGATTCGACCCTGTTGACGAAGCCGAAGAAGACGTAGTACTCGATCCGCCTTCGAGCATGCTCAGCCGGCGGTGAGGTTCGTCGGTCAGTTGCAGGGTGCTACGAAACGTGGATCGGTCCAGCATTAATGGGCATGTCCGCTGGGGAAGTGGACCGACCCGTCGCTCCCCACGCAACCGCCCTGGACCGGGCCACTGCCGAAATAGACACCGTTGACCTGCCCACTGCCATTGGGGGGTGCCGATCCCACCCCGGCGCCCGTGACCCCGATCGTCCCGCACGTGAAACTGTGCGCTCCGTTCGATTGGACATGGAGCTGCGTGCCGGGACTGTTCGGGTCGCCGTGCAGGGTCGGTGCCGCCGAGGCGACGCCGGAACCGAGCGCGACCAGCGGGGCGATAGCGGCCGCCGCGATCGCCGAGCGCAAACCAAGTCTGTTCATCTGATGCCGCCTTCCGATCCAATTGTGGCCGGCCCCCGGCCGGTCGGTGATTTCCGGCTCCCCCCGTTTGTCGGGGTACCCGTTCTCGACAGAACAAACGTGATCCGAGAATCCCGCGGCCTCATCCCAGGTAGCGCGGGCCGCCCGGAGCACGACCGGGCATCTCACCGCTGCACGTACACGGTTCCCCGATGTCGCAGTGACCGACGGTGTGACATCGCACCGTCCCGAACATGCTCTCGCCGAGTGCGCCGCCGACACCCAGTTGGTCGTCTTCGGCGGCCACGGCCGCCTCACACTCGCCACGGGGTCGGTGAGCTCTCACCTGCCCCACCACCGCCGCTGCCCGAACGATGATCCGCCAATAGCACCCGGGCAAGAGATCGGCGGCGAGAGCACCGCACAGCCCGGCATGCGGGTAAAATCACAGGTCAGCGAGGGAGTGGCTGATGCTGACCGGGTCGAGTCTCGAAGCCGAGGATCTGCGGTGGGGTTGGGTCCTGGTCGGGTTCGCCATCGGATGCGGTGCGGTACTGGCCCTCACCCCGTTCCACCTGGTGCTGGCCGCCGCTGCTGTAGGTCTCATCGGACTGGGCGTGTTCCACCTCGCCGGTCATCGCACCGCCGGGGCCAGGTTGGCCTCTGCCGGGTTGGGTGCGCTGCTCCCGGCCGCCGTTGTCGCGGCCGTTGTAGGGGTCAATTCGTTCTGACCGTTCCGGCTCCTAGGGGAACGCCCGGTCACGCCGACGCCGCCGTTCGTGGATGCGGAATGGTCATGGCGAGTGCGACGATGAGGTATGGCCCTTCACGTTCTGCTTGCCAAGGCCGCGTCCACCGTCGTGACCGGCGCTGTCGGTGTCGCCGCGTACAACGCGGTCCGCAAGGTCGTCGCGAGGGCGCCGCTGCACGAGGCGGCAGTGACCGCGACCGCATGGGGACTGCGCGGCGCTCGTAAGGCCGAGGAGGGTGCCGAGTCGGCACGCCTGAAGGTCGGCGACGTGGTCGCCGAGGCCAGGGGGCGGATCGGAGAAGAGGTACCCCCGCCGGCGGAGCCCGACACCGGTCACGGCCACAGCCACTGACATGCCCGCCGCGCCGGCCCCACGCATCCCGACCGATGCCGTCGTCGTCTCGGATGCGGCCGGCCGGATCCGACTGCACCTGCCGTGGTTGCGCGCGAGCCCGGGCCGGGCGGTGTCGATCGAGGCCGCCGTCGCCAGGATCTCCGGGGTGCGGGCGGTGCACGCGTATCCGCGGACCGCGTCGGTGGTGGTGTGGTATTCACCCAGGCGGCTCGACCGCGTCGAGCTGCTCGATGCGATCGCGGCCGCTGAGGAGACCCCGTGGTCGCTGGTGCCGGACCGGTCCCCGCGCTCGGCCGAGGTCGGTAACGCCGACATCGTGCGGATGGCCGTCGGTGGCGCCGCCCTGATCCTGCTCGGTGTGCGCCGGTACGGTCTGCGCCGGGCGCCCCTGCTCGGGCCGTCCAGTCGCCTGTTCGCGACCGGTGCCACCATCTTCACCGGCTATCCCTTCTTGAAGGGGGCGCTGCGCACTCTGACCGGCAACCGGTCAGCGGGCACCGATGCCCTCGTCTCCGCCGCGACGGTGGCCAGTCTGGTGCTCCGGGAGAACGTGGTGGCCCTGACCGTGCTCTGGTTGCTCAACATCGGTGAGTACCTCCAGGAGCTCACGCTGCGCCGCACCCGGCGCGCGATCTCCGATCTCCTGAAAGGTACCCAGGACACGGCCTGGATCCGGCTGGCCGATGCCGGTGAGATTTCGGTGGATATCGACTCCCTGCAGGTCGGCGACGAGATCGTGGTCCACGACCACGTCGCGATCCCGGTGGACGGGGTGGTGGTCGATGGGGAGGCGATCGTGGATCAGTCCGCGATCACCGGCGAGACGCTGCCGATCGCCACCTCTGTCGACCACCTCGTCCACGCCGGTTCGGTGGTGCTGCGTGGACGCCTGGTCATCCGGGCCACCGCGGTCGGCAATGAAACAACGATCGGTCGGATCATCTCCCAGGTCGAGCAGGCCCAGGACCACCGCGCCCCGATCCAGACGGTGGGCGAGAATTTCTCCCGGCGGTTCGTGCCGGCGTCGTTCGCGCTGGCGGCGCTCACCCTCGTTCTCACCCGCGATGTGCGCCGCGCCATGACCATGCTGCTGATTGCCTGCCCGTGCGCGGTCGGGTTGTCGACACCCACCGCGATCAGCGCCGCCATCGGAAACGGGGCCCGCCGCGGAATTTTGATCAAGGGCGGATCCCATCTCGAGCAGGCCGGGCGCGTCGACGCCATGGTCTTCGACAAGACCGGCACCCTCACGATCGGTCGCCCCGTGGTCACCAATGTGATTGCCTTCGCCAAGGATTGGGAACCTCAGCAGGTCCTCGCTTACGCGGCGAGCTCGGAAATCCACTCGCGGCACCCGCTGGCGGAGGCGGTGATCCGGTCCACCGAGGAACGGCACATCGGGATCCCACCGCACGAGGAGTGCGAGGTGTTGGTCGGGCTCGGCATGCGCACCTGGGCGGACGGGCGAACGCTGCTCCTCGGCAGCGAGGGGCTGCTGCGCGAGGAGAAGGTGCGGGTGTCGAAGAAGGCGGCCAATTGGGTGCGGAAACTGCAGCAGCGGGCCGAGACACCACTGCTGCTGGCCGTGGACGGCAAGTTGGTCGGGCTGATCAGTCTCCGCGACGAGGTGCGGCCGGAGGCCCTCGAGGTGCTATCCCGGCTGCGGGCCGACGGTATCCGACGAATCGTGATGCTCACCGGCGATCACCCGATGACCGCGGCGGCGGTGGCCGCGGAGCTGGACATCGACGAATGGCAGGCGGAGGCGATGCCGGAGGACAAGCTCGACATGGTCCGCCGACTCCAGGAACGTGGGCACATCGTCGCGATGGTCGGCGACGGCACCAACGACGCACCGGCGCTAGCCGCCGCGGACATCGGCATCGCCATGGGCCTGGCCGGCACCGACGTCGCCGTCGAAACCGCGGACGTCGCTCTCGCCAGCGACGACCTGCGGCGGCTGCTCGATGTGCGCGACCTCGGGGCGCACGCGGTCGCACTGATCCAGCAGAACTACGCCATGTCCATCGCCGTCAACGCGATCGGACTACTCGTCAGCGCCGGCGGCGCCTTGTCCCCGGTCCTCGCCGCCATCCTGCACAACGCCTCCTCAGTGGCCGTCGTCGCCAACAGCTCCCGCCTGATCACCTACCAACTGCAAGGGCCGCGGCGTACGGGGCGGCGGACCGAGCTGACGACGTCATAGCCGCACCAGGGTGTGCCCGCGCCGGACCGGCAGCGAGCAGATCCGCAGATCCGTGGAGGGCGTCGCCGGGTCCGCTGGTCAATTACGCAGTGTCACGGACGCGGATGCGCCGTGCACACCGGTGCGCAACATGCCGCTTCGGTCTCTCGGCGACCGCGCCGCCGGTCCTTCTCCGTCGTGCCGCCCCATACGCCGTAGGTCTCGCCGGCGGTGAGCGCATGGTCCCGACACGCATCGATGACCGGGCACTGCGCACACAGCGTCTTGGCGGCATCTTCGCGCCGTTCCCGCGCCTTTCGGCCTTCACCAGTGGGGGAGAAAAACATCGCGGTGTCGGTACCGAGGCACCGCGCGCGGGACATCCACCCACCGCGGTGACCCGGCGGGTGCGTTCGCGGGGGCGGCGACGGGACCACGAACGATATCAACGGTGAGGAGTCAGCCATCCACTAATGATAATCATTATCGATAATTGCTCGGGTGTGCCCCTGCCGAGTTCGACTACCGATGGGCGGCGGTGAGCGCTCCGCCGTGACGGCGCCCGCAAGCCATGTCGACGACAGCATCGGCGAGCGTGTCCACGACAGCGGCGTCGTGGCTGATGACGAGCAAGGAAAGGTCGTGAGCTCGTGTGAGGTTCGCCAGGATGTCGAGCACGCGCCGCTGTGCGACGGGGTCGAGTCCGGTGGTGACTTCGTCGCAGATCAGCACCGACGGCGCCGCGGCGAGGGCTCGCGCGATCGCGGCGCGCTGCGCTTCCCCGCCGGAGAGGGCGGACGGGCGTTCCCGCGTGATCTGCTCGTCGAGTCCCACCTGCTCCAACGCGGTGCGGGCCGCCGCCGCTGCCGCCTCCTGGTCGGTGGCGCCGCGCAGCCGGACGGGGCCGCGCACGATCTGTTCCCACACGGTCCGGTAAGGGTCGAAGGCGGCTTTGGCGTCCTGGAACACGTAGCCGATGGCAGCCACCTGCTCCCGGGTCCGCTGCCGCGTCGTGCCGGCCAGCGGCTGTCCGTCGAGAAGCACACGGCCGGCGGTTGGTGGGTGCAGGCCGGCGAGGACCCGGGCCGCGGTGGTTTTGCCGCAGCCGGACGGCCCCACCAACGCCACGCATTCACCCGGGGCGATCGAAAGCGAGAAGTTCTGCAACACAGCGGTAGTGCGGAATCCTGCGGTGACACCGTCCAAGGTCACTCGGGTGGCGGTCGCCGCCGTGGTTCTCGCACTGGTCCGGTCGCGGGAACCGTGTCCTCCCACCCGTGACTGCGCCGCGATCAGTGCGCGGGTCTGCTCCTGCGTCGGCGTCTGCAGGGTCCCGGTGTCACCCGATTCGATGACCCGCCCGTCCGCCATGACGATCACGTGCTGGGCCACCGCCCGGACCGCGTCGAGGTCGTGGGTGAGCAGCACGACCGTCATTCCCCGTCCCGCCAGCCGGGCGATCTCGCCGAGGACGGCCGCCCTGTTGACCGGGTCTTGCCCAGTGGTCGGTTCATCCATGATCAGGCAGGCCGGGTTCGTCAGCAGGGCTTGGGCGATGACCAGGCGTTGCTGTTGACCGCCCGACAGCTGGTGCGGGTAGCGGCGCAGCATGGCCGGATCGCTCGGGAACCCGGCCCGCTGCAGCGCCTCGGTCCTCGACACCTGGTGTCCTGCCCGATGGGCGGCGTGCTCGATGTCGCGGAGCACGGTACCGATCCGTAGGGCGGGATTGAGGACCGAGGAGGGTTGTTGCGGGACGTACCCGAATCGCACCCCCTCGGCGTCGCGGCGGTCCGCCGACAGGGTTACCCCGGGGCGGTGCTCGCCCATCAGGGCCAGTGCGGTGGTGGTCTTCCCGCTGCCGGAGCTGCCGATGATCGCGGTGACCGCACCGCCGGGGATGTCGAGGTCGACGCCCGCGACGAGGACCCGTCCAGGGGTTTTCGCGGTGAGTCCGCGAAGCCGGATTGCGCTGCGCTCGGTGGGTTCGGCGACGGTCACCGGCATCGTCTCGGTCATCGTGGGCTCCTCGGGGAGAATTCTCGCGCCGCCGCGCGGGCGCCCGCGTCGAACAGCAGATTCATGCCCATCGCCAGCGCGATGATCAGCACGGCCGGGACGACGACACCCCAGGGCACCAGGGTGATGCCGCTGTGGTTGCGGTCGATCATCACCGCCCAGTCGGTGCCGGCGGAGTCCGCGGTCAGACCGAGGAAACTCGCGGAGGCGACCAGGTAGATGGCGCCGACGAACCGCAGTCCGGCGTCGGCGGCGAGCACGGGGAGCAGCGACCGCCCCAGGTAGCCGATGTTGTGGCGCCACCACGTTTCCCGTTGCAGCCGCAGCGCCTCCATCGCCGGTGTGTGCGCGGTATGCAGGGCGCAGGCCCGCACCAGACGGGCCGCGTCCGGGAACAACAGGACCGCCACCGTCACCGCCAACACGATCGTGTTGGCCTCGGTGAGAGCGACCACCAGCAGCAGCATCATCATCGAGGGAAGCGAAAGCAGCAGATCCAGTGGGCGCATCAACGCCTCGTCGACCACCCGGCGCCGCGTGGTCGCGGCCGCGACCCCCCAGGGCACCGCAATCAGGTAGGTCAGCAGGACCGCCGCCGTGGCGACCAGCACCAGCGAGCGGCCCCCGAGAAGCAGTTGCGTCAGCACGTCGCGGCCTTCGGAGTCGGTGCCGAGGAGCCACTTTGCACCTTGGGTGAACGCGGGTCCGCGGGCACTCTGCCCGGCGATCAGCGGACCGAGCAGCGCGATCAGTAGCGGGACTGCGGTGAGCGCCGCGCCGAGAAGGAAACGCGGGCTGGCGAAGCGAACGGAAGACGTCCCCACAGAGCTGCTCATGAGGCCTCGCCTGCCGTGGGATTAAGCCGAAACGCCACGATGTCCGCGATGGCGTTGACCATGACGGTGATCAGCGCGAACAGCGCCACCAATCCCATCAGCAGCGGGATGTCGCGGCTGCTGACGGCGGCGACCAGAACCTGGCCCAGACCGCCGAGGGCGAAGACCGCTTCCACGACGACGACCCCGCCGAGCAACCAGTCCGCCACGCGGGCCAGATGCTGGGTTGCCGGGGTGAGTGACCCCGGCAGGGCGTGCCGCCACACCACCCGGCGCAGCGGCACCCCCAAACGCAGGGTGTGCCGGGTGTATTCGGATTCGAGACTGGTGATCAGCGAGGCGCGCACCAACCGCGACAACGAGCACACCGGGCGGATCACCAGCACCGCCACCGGCAACACCCACAGCTCCGGCTGCAACAGCAGCGACCCGCTCACTCCGACCGCAGTGGGGGCGAACAACCCCAACCCCACCGCGAACACCGCGACCAGGACGATCGCCAGGGCGAACTCCGGTGCCGCATACAGGGCCACGGCGACCCCGGAGATCGTCCGGTCGACCCGCCCGCCCCGGCCGACCGCGGCGGCCACCCCCAGCACCACCGCCAGCGGAATGAGCACCGTCAGCGCCAGCGCCGCCAGCGTAAGGGTGGGCGCCAGCGCCGAGGACAGCATCTCGGTGACCGGGCGTCCGGAGACCGCGGACGTGCCCAGATCGCCGCGGAGCAGCCCGGCCAGCCAGCCGCCGAACTGGGTGAGCAAGGGACGATCGAGCCCGAGGGATTCGCGCAGCTGCGCAATCCGTTCCGGGTCGGCGTCATCGCCTGCGATCACCACCGCCGCGTCCCCGGGCAGCACCGACGCCATCACGAAAACGATACCGAGCACCCCCAGCACCTGGGCCAGCCCGAGCGCCACCCGCACCCCGGCGTACCGGGTGAGGATCACGACAGCCAGGCCTTGTCGAACCGGGCGTACCCGAGGGTGTTGCTCGGCGCATTGCGCGCCATCCCGGCCAAAGTCGGGGCCATACCGTGCAACCCGTCGGAGAACCCCCACACCAACAGACCGCCCTCGGTGTAGAGCTGGGTTTGCATGTCCCGGTAGGCGCCGGCCCGCACTTGCTCGTCGGTGGTTTCGCTGGCGGTGGCGAACAGGGCGTCGAAGCCGGGTCGGCGCCATTGGGTGTAGTTCTTCGACGAGGTGGACAGCATCCGCTGCGCCAGGTGAGTTTCGATGGGCATGGCACCCGAGCGGAAGCTCGACAGCACCCCCTCGTCGAGGGTGCGTGTCCAATATGTGGAACCCTCACCGACTTTCACGTCGATCTTCAGTCCCGCCCGCCCGGCCTGTTCGGCGAAGATGTTGGCGGCCTCGACGAACCCGTTGGTGGCACCGGTGGTCTGCAGCTCCATGGTGGTGTTCTGGGCGCCGGCCTTGCGGATCAACGCCTTGGCCTCATCGAGGTCCAGGCTGCGCTGCGGCAGATCACCGGCGTAGTACTTCGTGTCCCTGCCGAACAGGTCGTTGCCCACCACACCGGTGCTGCCGAGCACGGTGGAGACCAGCTCGTCCCGGTCGACGAGGGCGAACATCGCTCGCCGCAATTCCAGGTCGTCGAAGGGTGGCCGGTCCACCTTCATCGCGAACCCGGACATCGCGCTGCGCGGTGAGCGCAGGATCTGCACCCGCGCATCGTTTTCGTAGGTGCGGGCCGAGGTGACGCCGAGGTCGTCGGCGTACTCCACCTGACCGCCGAGGAGGGCGTTGATTCGCGCGGTCTCGTCCGGGGCGGTGAGGATCTCCAGTTCGCCGAGATGTGGGGCACCGTCCCAGTAGTCGCCGAATCGTGTGGCGACGAACGAGCGTCCCGGGTCGAACGAGACGAATGTGAACGGTCCGGAGCCGACCGGCCGGGTGAAGTCGGTGGTGCCCTCGGGGATGATGTAGGCGCCGAAGGCGGCGAGGACGTTCGCCAGGTCACCGCACGGCCGGGCGCAGGCGAATTCGAGGGTGCGGTCGTCGAGGGCGCGGGAGCGGGCGATGTCGATCACCTCGAGCGACGTCCGCGGGCGCAGCGCGTTCTTCGGGTCGAGGATCCGCTGGTAGGAGTACAGCACGTCCGCCGCGCGCACCGGGCGGCCGTCGTGGAAGACCGCCGGCCGCAGCTCCACCGTCCACACGGTCGCATCGCCGTTCGGCCGCCAGGTAGTGGCGAGCCGTGGCACCGGACCGAGGTCGTCGCCGTACTCGACGAGCTTGTCGTAGAGGGCGTTCGCGCGGGCGATGTCGGCGTACAGGTTGGTCTTGTGCGGGTCGAGGACTTCTTGCGCGCCGCCGCCGGCGAACACCGCCCGCAGCCGGCCGCCGTCTCGCGGCGCGGCGCTGGCGGAGGTGGCGGTCTCACCGCCTGTGCTGCAGGCCCCCAACAGCACGGCGCCGGTGGCGGCGGCGCCGAGGCCAAGGAACGAGCGCCGACTCAGGTGCGGCAGCGGGGGCAGGGGGACCGGATTCATCGGGGATTCTCCTTGAAGCAGTGAACTCGAAAAGTGGTGGGGCGGGATGGCTCAGATGGCTTCGGCGATCACATGTATCCGGTCGCCGGACAGCGTGCTGTTGCCGAGATCGGTGAGGGCGGTGGGGCCTGGCCAGCCCGTCTCGGTGCGGGGGCCGGGAGTGTCGAACATCGCCCGCACGGCGAAGCCGGCGCGGCGCAGGTGGCCGGTCAGCTCCAGCGGGAACAGCAGCCGCCACGCCGAGGTCTGGACGAATTCGTCGGTGGTATCGGGGATCTGCCATTGCCGGCGGCGGCGCAGCAGTTGCGCGGCGTGGTCGATCCACAGGGTGGTCTCCGCCCGCCAGGTGCGGCCATCGCGCTGGAAGGACGAAGAGGTGGGTGTGTCGAGGAGTTCGGTGTTGCCGAGGAAGAAGGCGCCGTTGCGCATTTCCGCGATGAGGAGCCCGCCTGGGTGCAGGTGGGTGCGGCAGCTGCGCAGGCACGATTCCAGCTCGTCGTCGGTGTGGCAGTACAACAGGGAGCTGTCCAGGCAGATGATGGCGTCGAATCGCTCCCCGACCGAAAACTCCCGCAGGTCACCGACGGTGGCCGTCACCCCCGGATATGTGGTCCGCGCGTATTGCACCATCGCCTCGGACTGGTCGATGCCGAGGCAGCGATATCCCTTCTGAGCCAGATGACCCAGGTCGCGCCCGGTCCCGCAGCCCAGATCGAGCACCGACGTCGGCCAGGAACCTGGGTCGTTGGGTGTCAGGTGGGCCTGCAGACTGTCGTCGACGAACCTGGCGGCGATGTGATCGGGGTCACGGAACCGCGCCTCGTACAGTGCCGGGTTGTCGGTCAACAGGTTCCGCGCCTCGGCTGCCGCCGTCATGTCCGTGCTCCGGCCGGGTCGGCGAGCAGACCCAGGCGGTGCAGCCACCAGATCCCGGCCGCCGAACCCCATGCCAGGGCGATGCATACCAGGGCACCGGGCCAGCCGTTGCCCCGGTCGATGCCGTACCCGATCAGGGCGTTGCCGGCGGCGGCCGCGACCCCGGAGACCAGGTAGAACATCCCGAACAGGGTTCCGGAGATGTTCGCATTCCCGTATGCAGGGATCAGTTCCATCACGAACGGTTGCGCGATCATGATCCCGGCCTCGAGGATCAGCGCGGAAAGCACCAACGGCGCCATCGCCAGGACGATTGCACCGGCACTGTGCCCGCGATCGGCCCACAGGACCGGCAGCACTGCCACGAACGCGGCCCCCATCAGGGCCAACCCCACCGTGATGGCGGCGCCCCGGCTGGTGCGAGTGCCGAACCACCGGGTCAGGCGCATCTGGGTGAGCAGACTGAACACGGTGGTGGACAGGAACAGCACCGCGACTGCCCCGCCCCAGTCGGTGATCCGCCCGGCCAGCACCGGATACACCAGATACATCTGGGTCTGCAGCGCGAACATGCCGAGCATGGCGAGGGTGAACAGCACGAATCGGCGGTTGGCCAGCACCGCACCCCAGCCTCGGAGCACCGTCGTTTCGGCGCGTTCGACCGGGTGGGCGGGAAGGAACCGCATCTGCGCCAGCGTCAGCGCCGCGAAGATCACCGCCGCCGCGATGGCCACGGTGCGGAAGTCCACCGCCAGCAGGGCGCTGCCGATCAGCGGCCCGGACAACGCTCCGGCTTGGGCGAAGACGTTGAACACGGCGAACGCCTCCGCGCGCCGCGTCGGTTCGGCGACCGCGATGTAGGAGCGGACGGCCGGGTTGAACAGTGCCCCCGCCAGTCCCGACAGGATGGAGGCGAGAAGCAGCAGCGGCACGCTGGTGCCGAACGCGAACACCGCGAAACCCACCGACCGCAGGGCGCAGCCGGCGATGATCACCCGGTGCGGGCCGAGCCGGTCGGCGGCGGTGCCGCCGATCAGGAACAGTCCCTGCTGGCTGAGGGTACGCACGCCAAGAACCAGGCCGGTGATCGCCAGGGACAGGCCGAGGTTGCCGGTCAGGTGCATCGACAGGTAGGGCACCAGCATGTAGAAGCCGGTGTTGACGCCGTACTGGTTGAGCACCAGCAGCTGCACCGAGCGGGGGAAGCTGCGCAGCAGGGCACATGTTCCCGTCGGGGTCTGGGTGCCGGTCATCACGATTCCTCGTTCTCGGGTCGGTGGACGCCGAGGCCGGACCGCTCGCTCGGGCGCAGCGCGCCGTCGGCGCCCCCCAGCCCGGTCCAGGGGTCTCGGGCGAGCAGCAGGTGGCCGTCGAGATCGCACCACCGCGCCAGCGATGCCAGGTGCACTGCCGGGGCGATGCTCAGCGAGCTGCTTACCAGGCAGCCGAGCATCACGTCGAGCCCGCGGTCGCGGGCCGCGGTGGCAAGTTCGTGGGCCCGGTAGATGCCCCCGCACTTAGGCAGTTTGATGTTCACCGCATCAGCGAGACCGTCGAGGTGGTCCAGGTCGGCGAGGGTGTGGAGGGCCTCGTCCGCGATGATCGGAATGTCGGTGCGGCTGCGCAGCTCCCGTATCCCGTTGCGGTCGTGGGCGGACAGTGGTTGTTCGAGCGCGACAATCGGCGAGCCGCGAAGATCGTTGAGCACCGACAGGGCGATTCCCGCGGTCCAGGCCTCGTTCGGGTCCACGATCAACTCGGCCCCGGGTGCCGCGGCGGCCACGGCCGCCAGTCGCCGCACCGACTCGGCCGCGTCGCCGTCCGCCTTGACCTTCAGCAGGCCGAATCCGCGCCCGACCAGATCGGCTGCCTCGGCCGCCATCACCTCCGGTGGCTCGATCCCGACGGTGCGGGCGATCGGCACCTCGGCGGGCAGCAGCAATCCGAGGTGGGCAGCCACCGTCACGCCGTCCGCGCAGGATCGCAGTTCGGCAATCGCGGACCACACTGCGGCGCCGACCGCCGGATGCGCACCCGCCAGGGCCTTTTCGAGACTGGGGGAGTCGGCGTACCGCGCGTCGAACGCACGGAGTTCTGTCGCGATGCGGTCCACATCCAGTGTCGCGTACACCGAGGTGACGACCTCTCCGTGTCCGCACAACCCCGTCGCGGGATCGGTCATGGTGACCGTGACCGCGTCGCGAGTGGACATCACGCCCCGGCTGATCCGAAATGGGGTTCTCAGGTCGAGGGTGTCGACGGTCCAGGCCAGCCTCATACCGCCGATACCTCCGCCTTGTCGGTGATCGGGTGCGGCGGCTGCACCGATTGGCATCGGGTCCAGCACGCGGTGGGGTCCTGGCAGTCGTCGATTTCGTGTGGTGACGTGCGCGGCGGGTCGAGCAGGCCACGGTGAGCGCACCAGTCGTCGTCGAAGATGCTGCGCAGGTAGCGGTCCGGTCCGTCGGGGAAGATGGTGACCACCGTGCCCGGCCACCGTGCGGCGGCCCACCCGGCCACCGTCGCTGCCGCACCGGTCGACCAGCCGCCGGTGTGGAAGCCGCCCCGTGCCAAGGCTCGGCAGGCGTGCACGGCCTCGCGCGGGCCGACCCAATGGACCTCGTCGAACATCTCGTACCGCACGTTGCCCGGGTGCACACTGCTGCCCAGTCCGCGCATCACCCGGCGGCCGGCGGGCTGCCCGAAGATCGCCGACCCGAGCGCATCGACACCGATGATCCGCAGATCCGGCCACAGCTGCCGCAACCGCAGTCCGACGCCGCTGCTGTGGCCGCCGGTCCCGACGCTGCACACCAGCACCTCGGGGCGATCGACACCCGCCTCCGCCAGACCGGCCACGATCTCGTCGGCAAGCCCGTGGTAGCCCACTGCGTTGTCCGGGTTGTCGTACTGATTAGGCCAGTACGCGCCCGGATCCGCCGCCAGAATGTGGTGCAGTGCGTCGAGCCTCGCCTGCTGCCACCCACCCTCCGGGTGTGGGCGATCCACGATCTCGAGCGTGGCACCCAACGCGCACAGCAGATTCCGCATGGCGGGTTCGAGTTCGCAGTCCACCACTAGGGTGACGGGGTGACCGAGTGGTTGCGCCACATACGCCAATCCCACTCCCAGGGTGCCGCTGGTGGATTCGACGATCCGCGCGCCCTCGCGCAACTCACCCCGTCGTCGGGCACCGACCAGCATCGACAGTGCCGACCGGGCCTTGAGGCCGCCGAAACCGAGCGACTCGATCTTCGCGAAGTAGCCCGGATGCGGGTGCGGCACCGGCGTGTGGATGCGCACCAAGGGGCTGTGCCCCACCCGTGCCAGCGGTTCGATCACGGTCATCGCGGACACGGCCCTCGGTACAGGAAGAGCGGACTGGCATCACCGGTCAGCCAGAAGAACGGATACGGCTCCGCCGAGAGAGCATCGACACCGCGACCGAGCAACTCCCGCGCCACCGCCGCACCACTCTGCGCGAACACCGTGACCGGGACCGGCCGGCCGGACGTCGCCACCGATTCGCGTAGCCGGTCGAAGGTGCCGTTGCCGAGCATCATTCCGCTGGCCAACACGGCCTCACAGTCATCGAGGACCTGCGTAAAGTCGGCGACGACCGGTTCACCCCACTCCGTTGTGCCGCCCTTCAGATCGCATGGCAGATAGCGAAGACCGCGATCACGCAGGCAAGCGAGCAGTGAGTTGACCACCCCGATCACCAGCACCCGGCCACCCGGTGGTGCATCGACCAACCCGGTCACGTGCTGGGCCCGGGCCAGAGAGCGCTGCAGCGAATCGCCCGCGGGCACCTGCACCGTCTCCGCACGAGCATCACATGCGTGCGGGCGGAGATGCGTCAGGTACGCGTCGAGAGCAGCGACCTGCACGGGCAACTTCTCGTGGTGGAGCAGATCTACCACCGGCATGCCCGCGCAGGCGTGGACCACCTCCGGCTCGACCGCACCCGGCTCGACCGCGCACGATCCGGTCGCCGCACCCACCCGCAGGCTGAGCACCTGGTTGCGGTAACTCCCGTTGCGCCCGCCGTGCCGCACTCCCTGACAGGTCGTAAAGGCAACGGACACCGCGATATCGGCTGGCGGGATGAGCGCCTCGTCGGTGCGGTAACGGTCCAGCAGCGCCGCGAGGGTGCCGGCGTTTGTCTCGGCGTCCACGGTCATCGCGCAAGAACCTCGGCGTAGGTGACCGAGATCGACGACAGCAGCTGCTCGGCGAGCGGCCGGGCCCCGGTCCGTTCGTGCGAGACGGTGATCACGGAGCCCAAATAGCTGTTGTTGTCCACTCCCACAGTCGCTTTGTGCCCGGGGGCCTTGAATGACGACGACACCACAGCCGGGTGGTCCGCGACCGCTGTCGCCCCATCAATGCCGGTGAGGACACCCTCCTCGGTCGGTACCAGCATGCTCACCGCCGCACTGCGTGGCCGCTGTCGGGCCTGCGGGAGGGTCGGTGGTTGGGGGGTGCGCCCGAGCGCGAGCTCGATCGCGACCGTCGGCAAGTCGATGCCGGTGACGTGCCGGATCAATTCGGTGATCTGGTTGCCGGCCGGGCGCGGGTTGATCTCGATGATGCGTGGCCCGGCGGCGGTCAACCGCAGTTCGGTGTGCACGACACCGTGATCGAGCCCGATCGCGTTGATCGCAGCCTCGGCGGCAGTCACCAACTGCGCCCGGTACTCGTCTGTTAGGTCGGCGGGGAACATGTGTCCGGTCTCGACGAAACCAGATGCACCGCCCAGGCTCTTGTCGGTCACCCCGACCGTGTGGATCTCGCCGTGTCGAATCCAGCTCTCCACGCTGAACTCCGGTCCATCGAGGAACTCCTCGAGCAACACCACGGGATCCCGGCGTTGTCCCCGCGCATTGACCTCGAATCGACGCAAATCGCCGGCCGCGGTTTCGAGAGTGGCCCAGTCGTCGGCACGCCGCACGAACATCCCCGCACACAGATCCGTCGGCTTGACCACCAACGGGAAACCCACAGTCTCCGCCGCAGCCCGCAGCGCAGCCCGGTCATCGATCGGCGCGATGGCGTGGCGCGGCCCCGCGATGCCGGCCCGGTCCAACATCGCACGGGTGCGTGCCTTGCCGCAGGCGATCTCGACCGCCTCCGGCGCGGGGCCCGGTAGCCCCAGCTCGCACGCGATTCTCGCGGCGGTGGACAGGTAGTAGTCGCAGCTGGTGAGAACCCCATCGAGCGGCGCCTCGGCGTGAATCCGCCGCGCCGCGTCGAGCGCGCCGGCGGGGTCGTTGGTCTCGGCCGTGACCACGGCCCGGCCCCGGCGCAGCGGATGCGGAGATCCGTCGGGCAAGGATTCGGGGTAGTGCTCCGGGCGCCTTGTCAGGAAGGTGAACTCGACCCCCAGATCGGCAAGCGCCCTCGGCAGCAACGTGCCCATCGCGCCGACCCAGCTTTCCACCAACAACAGGTGTGCCACAGGTGACCTTCCGCTCGCATCTCCTCAACTACCGACCCCGCAGAAGCTACTGATAATCGTTATCGTTAGCAAGATGCAGTTCTGGAACACCCGAAACCGACCCTCGATATTCGGCCGCTCCGCCCACGCGTCGACGGTGGCCCTGTCCACCGTTCTCCTCCTCGTCGCCGCATCCGCTCCGTCGGAAGCACTGCCGACACTCCGGGACCCGGCCGGTGACGACGACCGGCCTACCGGCCTGTGGTTCGGTCCGTGCGCGGAGATCGCCGGCACCGATGATCTGGAATCTGAGGGTCTGGAATGCGGAACACTCGACGTCCCATTGTCGGTGGACGACCCTGGCGCCGGAACCGTCCATCTCGCCGTATCACGTTTGCGTGCAACAAATCCCAATATTCGGCGTGGAGTGCTGGTGGTCAACCCCGGAGGCCCCGGCGGCACCGGCCTCGAGTACGCCGCCACCAAGGGCGCCAAACTCCCAGAGCAAGTGCGGGCCGCCTACGACATCATCGGCTTCGACCCCCGCGGTATCGGGCACAGCGTGGTGACCCAACCCCACACGGGAGAAGTTCCCTCCTCGCTGAACTGCGGGCCGATGGGCGGCCTCTTCTGCCGACCGGTCCCACCGACCGACGATCTCGCCGCGCTACCGGGATTGGCGGCCACCGCCCGGGACTGCGCCGCCGCCGTCGGGCCGCACGCGGCGGACTACGCCACATACCGCGTGGCCGACGATATCGACGCCATCCGCAGAGCACTCGGCGAGCAGCGTATCTCCATGCTCGGCGTCTCCTACGGCACCGTGATCGCCGATCGCTACGCCCGCCGGTACGGCGATCACGTCGACAGGTTCATCCTCGACTCCGTCGTGGGACCCGGGCCGGACGGGCGCGACGATTGGCACGCCTTCGACCTACGGCAGGCCGAGGCCCTGCTCTCGCAGCGCGAGACCATGATCGGGTGGTGGGCCCAGCACCCCGAGCGCATCGGCCTGGGCCACGACCCGGCAGCCGTGCGCCGCAGCTACGACACCGTGCGCGCCCTGAACCCATCGGGAGGGATCGGCGCCGACGAGTTCGACCGCGCCGTCTACCGCGCACTGGGCCGAGCCGAACGATGGCAGCCGCTCGGCCAGGCGATCGCCCAAGCCCTACGCACCGGCGATCTGCGGGCACTCGAACCGGTCGTGCCGGAGGTCGATGACGAACGCCGAAACAGCGAGGCGGCCAACCGCACCGTCGTCTGCGCCGACGCCACCCACCCCACTTTCGCCGACCGCGATCCTCGCCGGCCGCGCCCGACTCCGGGCTCTGGACCCGCAACCGATCACCACAGGACTCGAAGCCGAAGTGTGCGCATTCTGGCCGATCGCCCATCCCTCCGCACCGCCTCCCACGCCCCGATCCGAGGTGGGCGAGCACCTTCTCCTGGTCGCCGGAACCCATGATCCCGTGACCCCGATCGCCGACGCCGAACGCCGCCACCAGCAGTGGGCCGGAAGCGGGTTGATTACATTGCTCGACACCTGGTCGCACGGAGTGTTCGCCAGTCAACACATCCTCTGCGTCGACGACGCCGTCGCCGACTTCCTGCTCGGCGGTGCTGCCTCCAGTCGACAATGCCCAGGTCCGGGTTTGCCTCGGTGATCACGTCGGGCAGAGTTCGTGACCAGGGCGCCGAACTGAGCCTATCGACGGGGACCTGGGTAGCCCGCACTACAAATCCCCTCTGTGGCACCACCTGCACTTCTACCCAACAGAAGTGTTGGGTAGGATGGGGGTATGGCGACGGTGAAGGCACGAGACGAGGCAGTGAAGGCGGCTGCGGCGAAGAAGGCCGTGGGACGTGCGGCGCGGGCGAGTGGTCATGGGGGCAGGTCGCCGAGGGTGGCGGCCGATGATCCGTTGTCGGTGGAGCGGGTGCGGTACCTGACCGGCGCGTTCGGGCAAACGCAGCTCGCGGCGATCGTCGGGGTGAACCGGTCGCAGCCGTCGCGGTGGATCAAGGGTGTGGAGCGGCCGGGCCCGGCCGCGGCGCCGCTGTTGATCGATCTCGAGCATGTCCTGGCCCGCGCCCGCCTGGTCTGGGGGGAGACGGCCGCGCACACCTGGCTCGAGAGCGCCAACGCGTACCTCGACGGTGCGCGTCCGCTCGATGTGCTGCAACTGTCCGGTCCTGCTCCGGTGCTCGACGCGTTGGATGCGCAGGCGTGGGGCGGGGCCGCCTGAGTGCTGGTCTACCGCATCTTCCCGTACCTGTCCGCGGCGGCACCGGGACAGCCGGGGCACCCGCTGTACGAGCACCGGCCGCAGCGCGGCGGCCGGATCGATCACCCGGACTATCACGTCTGGTATGTCTCCCGGCTGGCCGAGGCGGCGTGCGGGGAGAGTTTCGGGAACCTCGCCCGCTGGGAGGCGTCGATGTTGGAGTTCCCGCTGCTGCCCGGGTCGCGGCGCGCACTGGGGGTGTTCGAGTTGCCTGATGATCTGCGGGTCCTCGACCTGGATGATCCGGCGCAGTTGGTGCGGTTGGGGTTGCGTCCGACGCAGGTGGTGGCCCGGAATTTGACGGTGACCCAGGGGTGGGGGCATCGGATCTGGTCGGAGACCGAACCGCATACGGGGGATCGGGCGTGGCAGGCGGTGTCGTGGTGGTCGTATCACCGCCCGCAGTGGTCGGTGCTGGCCTCCTGGCTGCGGCCCGCGCTGGTGCGGGTCGAACCCCTGGCCCTGGATCATCCGGCGATCCTCGACTCGGCGAAAGCCTTGCAGCGCATCGTGATGTGACGGTGTGCCGGGGACCGCTGTTTCGGGCTTGAACGGAGCGGGGTGCGGGCGACGTGGTGGGCGGTGTCGGCCACCTCGGTCAGTCGGCGCGCTTCGTGCGTTTCGGGATCAGGTGCGCGAGTAGGACGATGATCGCGCCGACGACGAGCCCGACGAGTGCGGATGCCACGGTCCCGGCGGTCCAGGACAGCAGACCGGCGACGCCGCCGTGCACGAGGTCCGCGGACCAGTGTTCGAGATCGTGGAGGCGGTCGGCCGGCCAGTGGAATCCTGCCTCGCCGATGTTGACGAGCAGGATATGGCCACCGACCCAGAGCATCGCGGCGATCCCGACGACGGTGAGTACCGCCATCACCTTCGGCATCGCCGCGACGAGCCCCCGGCCGATCCGCTGACTGAACGAGGACTCGCGCCGGGCAAGGGCCAGGCCCATGTCGTCCATCTTCACGATCAGGGCGACCACGCCGTACACCAGGACGGTGATGAGGATCGCGACGACGAGGAGCACCAACAGCCGGGTGAGGAACGGTTCGTCCTCGACCGAGGACAGTGAGATCACCATGATCTCGGCGGACAGGATCAGGTCGGTGCGGATCGCGCCGCTGACCATCGTCTTCTCGAGTTCGGGTCCGCTCTGCCCCTCGGTCGTGCCCTCGTGCTCGTGATGATTGCCGGTGAGTGCTTCGTAGACCTTTTCGGCTCCCTCGAAGCACAGGAACAGACCACCGGCGATCAGCAGGTACGGCAATGCCTGGGGCAGGAACTCGCTCAGGATCATCGCCACCGGCAAGATGATCAGGAGTTTGTTGCGGATCGACCCGATCGCGATCTTGCGGATGATGGGCAGTTCGCGATTAGGGGAGAACCCGTGCACGTAGCGGGGGGTGACGGCGGTGTCGTCGACGACCACACCCGCTGCCTTGACGCTGGCCTTGCCTGCCGCGGCTCCGATGTCGTCGATGGATGCCGCGGCCGCTTTCGCCAGTGCCGCGGCGTCGTCCAACAAGGCCACGAGACCACCAGCCACGAAAAACCTCCCACAGTTCGGATGTGCAGAGCCGCCCGAATGACACGTGGTCGCGGGTCGACACCGAACGGTACCGAATCGGTGGTCCTGCACAACCGGTAGCGCTGAGCGCCGCGGCGCCGATACACAGGATGGTCGGGGAGTGATCCCGAAAGGTGCAGTCATGATCGGTGTGGCGGTTGACCTTCCGGATGGTATCGGGGTCGTGACGTTCTGGCCGTGGACGTGGTGGAACTCGTTCGCGACCTGGTGGAATCAGTTCTAGAGAGGGGAGCTGCTGATGGTAGGTCTGTTGCCGGACCTGTTTTGGCGAATCCTCTCGAGGAAGGTGTCTGGCGGCTGATCCTCGAGTGGAACACCTTCGTCCGTTGGTGGAATCTGCTCTAAAGGCCCGGCCGTACCGGGGTATTCGGCGCTGGTCTCGATGATGGCGCACAAGAGTTCTCTGTTCCGCCGGGCCGCACTCGCGATCGCCGTCTGCGCGGCCACCGTGCTGGCCGGCACCGCGTGCGGGGCTCCCGGCGCGGCGACCGACAACGAGGACTGGCCGACGATCGCCTTCCTCGTGCCGATGGACCGCAACCACGAGTACGGCCGCAACTACGTCTCGTCCCTGCGGAAGGCAGCCGAAGAACACCACGTCAACGCGTTCGTGATGAACTCGAACTACGACGCCTCGGTGCAGGCGTCGCAGATGAAGATCGCGATCGCCAAGAAGGTCGACGGCATCGTCATCTGGCCCGCGCTCTACGGCGCCGAACAGCCGATGCTGATCCAGGCCCAGCGGGCCGGAATTCCGGTCGACATCAGCAACTCCCAGCCCCCCGAGGACCTCGACACCAGCCTGTACCACGCGTTCACGGGACCGAACGACCAGCGTATCGGCGAACTCCAGGGCAAGGAGCTCGCGAAGCTGCTCGGCGGCAAGGGAACCTACGTCTATATCGGCGGCACCCCGGGCAACGCGGCCGCGATCAACCGTCAGATCGGCCTCGAACGCGAGATGGCCAACCACCCCGACGTCAAGCTCCTCGGCTCCCAGCCGGGCAACTTCGACAAGAACCAGGCCCAGACCGCAGCGAGCTCACTGATCAGCCGGTTCGGCAACCAGATCGATGCCCTCGTCACTCCGGACGACATCATGGCCTCCGGCGCCGCCCAGGCCCTCGACGCCGCGGGGATGGCCGGACAGGTCAAACTCCTCGGCCACAACTACGCCCCGGTCGCCCGGACCCTGCTCGAGAACGGATCCATGTCGACGACACTGTTCCAATCCCCGTGCTGGGACTCCACCCACGCCCTGACCACCATGATGGACGTCCTCGCCGGCAAGGACGTGCCGCCGGTCAGCTACATGCCGCTGCCGGTGGTCACCAAGGACAACCTCGACGAGTTCACCCCCAACGGCTGCCTGCCCGAGGGGTACTCCGAACCCGCCACCAACTAACGCCCCACGCCCGAGAGGAATCACGATGGAAACCGGACTAGGGGACAAGGTCGTCGTCATCACCGGCGCCGGCTCCGGAATCGGAGCCTCATCCGCACGCGCCTTCGCCGCGGAAAACGCCCGCCTCGCCCTGCTCGACCGCGACCGGCACGGCCTCGACATCCTCGCCAAGGAACTCGAGCAGGTCACCGAGGTGCACTGCGCCGTAGCCGATCTGAGCACCGAGACCGGGGTGACCGGCGGCCTCGACGAGGTCCTCGATCCCTACGACGGCCGGGTAGACGTGTTGTTCAACAACGTCGGCGCCGGCAGCCTGGGAACCTTCGACAGCCTCACCGACACCGACTGGGCCGCCACCCTCGAACTGAACTTCCTCAGCCAGGTCCGCGCCGCCACCCACCTGCTGCCGGCCATGCGGGCCGCCGGACGCGGTGTCATCGTCAACAACGCCTCGGACCTGGGCCGCCAGCCGATCGCCGCCGGACCGGACTACGCCGCGTCCAAGGCAGCGATCCTGTCGTTCACCAGCTCGCTGGCCATCAGCGAGGGCCCGATCGTGCGCGTCAACGCGGTCGCACCCGGGCCGATCCTCTCGCCGATGTGGCTGATGGAGGGCGGCCTCGCCGACACCTTCGCCGCCGTCCACGGCGTGCACCGCGACGAGTCCATCGACGTCGAGATGAAACACCGCGGACTTCCCTTGCAGCGCATCGGAACTCCAGAGGAAGTGGCCAACGTGGTGGTCTTCCTCGCCTCCGACCTCGCCTCGTACGTCACCTCCTCGGTGTACGGCGTCGACGGCGGATCATTCCGCAGCATCACCTGACCCACAGCGCACACGCGCACCGAATCGGGGCCTGTCAGAACATCGACAGGCCCCGATTCGTCGTGACGCCACCTTCCTGGGCTGGTGTCCGGTGCCACGGGATTGTCCTCGGTGCGGAGCTGTGACCTGGGCCGAGGAATTTTCACTGGCGGGATTCGGGTGTGCCCGTCAGCGTTTCGGGGGTTGGTGACATGGCCGCCGGGCGCTGTGTGCCAGTGAATCTTGCTTGAACCGGCGTGTGTTGCCGTCTGCTCATGCACCGTCGGCAGGCTGCGGTGATTCGCATCGGCCCTGCGAACTGGCCTGCCGACCAGGGTGGGGTGAACTCGAACCGAGCAAACTACAGTGGCGAGACAGCCGGGATAAGCAAGATTCATTGGCTAAAAGGAAGATCTTCTGTCACAGGACAGCTGGGTTCTGCGCTCCACACCGCCGGAAGGCAGGCAGGTGTCCTGTCTCATCGAGAGTGAGGCAGAGCCAGGGGCTTGACCTGGTGTGCCTTAGATATGTGGGATGCGGTGATCGTCGTATGTCTCACCGATGGTGAGGTACGTCGTCGAATTGCGGTTCCGGGTCGTGGCGTTTCTCGACCAGCCGAACAGCTGGTCGTAATGACTGTTTTCGCAGTGCTCGATACCGAGGTGGAGGTTGATGTCCTGCTGGAATCGTGGGAGGTCGTTGGTGTCACCTGGCTTGTCGAGAATGCAGGTGATATCATATGATATCTAGGAGGTTGTCATGTCCGACGTTTTGATCCGCAACTTTCCCGCGGAGGACCTGGCGCTGCTCGACGAGCACGCGGCCCGCCTCGGGATCTCGCGCACCGAATTCCTGCGCCGTCAGCTGCAGCAGGAGGCGCGTCGCACCGTCACCGCGGTGTCGACCGCCGACCTGGTGCGGTTCTCTCAGGACTTCCCCGACCTGGCTGATGACGAGGTCATGCGCGGCGCCTGGTCATGAGTGACCCCACGTGGCTGATCGACAAGTCTGCGATGGTGCGTCTCGGCGCCAGCCCGGACGCCGAGCAGTGGGCCAATCGAATCCAGCGCGGTCTCGTCCACATCTGCACCGTGACGCTGCTCGAGGTCGGCTACTCGGCCCGTACCGCCCACGACCTGACGCGGGGACGACGCACCCCACCGCTATCGGCCATGCCCCTCGAGTATTCGACACCCGCGATCGAAGACCGCGCCCTCGAGGTGCAACGGCAACTGGCAGAACGGGGTCAACACCGCGCACCGTCGATCCCGGATCTGCTCATCGCGGCGACCGCGGAGATCAGCAACCGAGTCGTTCTGCATCTGGACAAGGACTTCGATTTGATCGCGGCGATCACCGGCCAACCACTCGAACGCCTGGTGACCTAGCGCCCGGACAGGCGCCCGCCCGGTCTCCACCACGAGGTGACACGCGGATGTACAGCTGCGGCGCGAGCGGGGATCGGGTCAGGTCGCGTCGCTGGGGTCGGCGCCGATCACGGCCCGGGCGGTGGCGGCCACGGCGGAATCCATCCCGGTGAGCCGGCCGCGTGTCTTCCCGGAGAGAAGCTCGAGGAAGTCGAGCGTGGGGCTGACGACGGCGGCGACGGGGAGGCCCGGGCCGCCCTCCGCGCGCCAACCGAGGCCGAGCAGCAGGTTGCGGATCTCGCGGGTCCATTCCTCGGCCGGGCTGCCGCTCCCGACGACGGCGAGTGCGAGCCAGCCCGCCTGGCGGTCGAACTCGGTCCTGCCCACCGGCAGTCGGGACAGAATGTGCCGCCACAGCGCCGATGGTTGGTCACGGCTGCGGCGGGCGAGCGCGGTCGGCGCCAGCCGGCCCTTGCGCACACTCACCAGGCCGAGCGCTCGCGCGCTGTCGCGGAGCTGCGCGACCGGCCACGTGAGGTCCTCGCGGTTCGCCTTGCCGATCCACCACCCGGCGACGCCGGTCCGCTCGGCGAGCTGCTCGACCAGCGCCGGCGGAAGGTAACCGGCGCTGGTCAGCCGCACCCCATCTCCGATCACGTCGAGGAGGACCAGGTACGGCTCGATCAGGCGGGCGGCGTCCGCCTCGCTCACCTCGAACCCGGCGTGCCCCGCCGACCGTGCCAGCACCTGAGTGAGTGCCTGGTTGCCGCCCCGCTCCAGTTGCTCGCACAGCGCGGCGAGCTCACCGGCCACCCGGATCGGCGCGGCCACCGCTGCCGCGAGGGCGGTGTCGGCCTCGTCGACGTCGAACCGGTCGGGGTGCCAGTCGAGCGGCAGCCAGTCGCGGGCGTGGCCGGCGTCCTCGAACGGGGCCGGGACGGACCCCGGGTCGCATCCGCCCCGCACCCACGCCGCCAGCTCCGTGTACCCCCAGATCCCACCGCAATCCTCGGGTGGGCAGGCCATCCGACCACCGGTGCAGCGCACCTCGGCGGGCGGCTGGTCGAGGACCGCCTCCACCGCGAGGACGTGGTCCCAATCGTCGCCGAAGTCGTATTGGTACCAGAGCCGGTCACCGGTGCCGGTCAGCACCTGATCGAGCCGGACACCGTCTTCGAGCACGCCGTCCTCGCCCTCCTCGACGTCGAACGGTGTGACGAAGTACGGCGACCGGGGATCGCTGCCCGTGCGGAACCGGTGCAGATGGCCGTCGAACCACCCCATCGCGGCCTGGATCACCACATGCAGCCGGTCGAGGGTGAGGTCGCCGGGCAGCTCGAGCCGCCGCCACACCGGGGGTTTGGCACCGGCCAGGTCGAGCCGGACCCGAAAACCGCGAATGCGGGTCGGCGCATCACCGACCACGGGCTCCGGGACTCGCAGCACATTCTCGACGAACGCCATCGAACGATCCGCCCCGATCTCGCCCACGAACGCCTGTTGCTGCTGCGGGGTCAACTCGGCCATGAGCTGCTCGGCGAGCCGTCGTACGTCGTCTGAGGTCGGCACGATCATCAGTCAACCATCGACAACGACCGGCATGCCCAGCAGATGCACGAACCCGGGCGTCGGGGTGCTCGGCGTGCAGGCTCGACCGTCGTACCGCCACCTCGCCCGATCGGCACCGCGCCAAATAGCGTCGGCAAAAACGTGCCAGTAGCGCTGGGAATCACAACCATGAGTGAGCCGTGCCTCGCTTGCGATGAGACGGGACACCGTTGGTTATCGGACACCGCTCTGAAGGGCTCTTCGGCGCGTGCAGAGGCGTCGAAAACTCGTGTCGATAAACTGTGTCGAGAAACCTTGCCCGAGGCATTGTCGACAGGCTGGTCCGCAAGCGGTTGGGCTTCCTTTATTCTCTGGCAGCCTCAAGGCGCGGCTGCGTGGCGAATCCGATCCGACTTCAGCCGGGGCCGAGTTGGGGCGGTAGTGGCAGGTATTCGATCTGCTGTCCGTCGATGTATGCACCAGGGTGGGTTTTCTCGCTCCCTATCGGGTCTGGAGCCAGACTGCGGTGTCCGGAGGAATCGTTTGAGAGTCCTGCAGGTGGGTGGAGGTGAGGAGGACGGGTGTGCCGGCGTCGATCGGAATTGGGCCGCTGGAGAGGTTCACGACGCATTGAAATGATGGTCCGCGGTCGAAGGCGAGGACATCGGGGGCCGACGGTTGCCAGTCGAAAGAGTCACTGGGGAGGGCGGGCAGTGTGCGGCGGAGTTGGAGTGCGGTGCGGTAGAGGGTGAGCATCGAGTCGGGGTCGTTGGATTCGGCGGTGACGGTCTTCGATTTCCAGTTGTCGGGTTGGGGGAGCCACGGTTGTGCGTTGTCGGTGGTGAATCCGAAGGGCGGGTGGTCGCCGCTCCAGGGCAGCGGGACCCGGCATCCGTCGCGGCCGCGGATGGTGTGTCCGGATCGTTCCCAGGTCGGGTCCTGGAGTAGGTCTTCGGGCAGGTCGGTGACTTCCTCGAGTCCGAGTTCTTCGCCCTGGTAGAGGTAGGCACCGCCGGGCAGGGCGAGCATGAGCAGGGCGGCGGCACGGGCGCGTCGGGTGCCGAGGGCGAGGTCGGAGTCGGTGCCGGCGGTCAGGGTCATGGGCAGGGTGCTGGTGTCGGCGCGCCCGAATCGGGTGAGGTGGCGGGTCTCGTCGTGGCTCGAGAGCACCCAGGTGGCCGGTGCTCCGACCTCACGGAGCGCGTCGCGGCTGCGGTCGATGGCCTCGCGCAGCGTTGCCGGGTTCCAGCCGGCTCGGGGGAAGTCGAAGTTGAAGGCGGTGTGCAGTTCGTCCGGTCGCACGTAGCGGGCCAGGCGCTCGGGGCTGCGGACGATCGCCTCGGCGACGAACATGCGGTCGGGGCCGTAGGTGTCGGCGATGGTGCGGAACTCGCGCAGGATGGTGTGGAGGTCGTCGACATCCCAGTGCGGGTTGTCGACCCACGTGCTGGATTCGAAACGGGCTCCGGGTGCGTGGCCGGCGTCGGGCAGGCCGGGAACCTTGGCCATGGCCGACACGGCGTCGATGCGCATCCCGTCGACGCCGCGGTCGAACCAGAACCGCAGGACGTCGGCGAAGTCGGCGCGCACTTGCGGGTTGGTCCAGTCGAGATCGGGTTGTTCGGGGGCGAACAGGTGCAGGTACCACTGGCCGGGTTGGTCGTCGTCTCCGGTGGTGCGGGTCCAGGCCGGTCCGCCGAAGGCGCTGATCCAGTCGTTCGGTGGGAGTTCGCCGGTGTCGCCGCGTCCGTCGCGGAAGAAGTACCGGGCGCGCTCGGGCGAACCGGGAGCGCTGTTCAGGGCGTCCCGGAACCAGGGGTGGGTGTGCGAGGTGTGGTTGGCGGGCAGGTCGATGATGATGCGGAGTCCGGCGGCGTGGGCGGCGGCCAGGAGGGTGTCCGCGTCGTCGAGGGTGCCGAAGAGCGGGTCGATGGCGCGGAAGTCGGCGATGTCGTAGCCGCCATCGGCCATCGGTGACCGATACCAGGGGGTGATCCACACGGCGTCCACCCCGAGGTCGACGAGGTACGGCAGGCGGGCCTGGAGGCCGGTGATGTCGCCGATGCCGTCGCCGTCGGCATCGGCGAAGCTGCGCAGATACACCTGGTAGATGACGGCGTCGTGCCACCACTGACGTGCTGTGGGCATGGTTTCCCCCTGGGGGTGGTGTGGGTGTGGTGATGGGTGCGCGGGCACGGTCAGCCCTTGACGGCGCCGGAGATCATCGCCTTGACGAAGTGGCGTTGGAACAGCAGGAACACCACGATGGTGGGTGCCATGATCAACAGTGAACCGGCGTTGAGGAGCACGACGTCGGTGGAGTACTGGCCGACGAAGTTCTGCAGTGCGCCCGCCATGGTGCGTTTGCTGGGGTCGTCGATCAGGACGATGGCCTGCAGGAAGGTATTCCAGGTCCACAGGAACAGCAGCAGGCACAGCGAGGCCAGCGCCGGGACCGCCAGCGGGATCTGGACATGGCGGAACGCCTGCCAGGGGCCGGCGCCGTCGAGTTCCGCGGCCTCGGTGAGCTCCTTCGGCATCGAGAGGAAGTGGGCCCGCATCCAGAAGACGGCGAACGGCATGAACGTGCCGATCAGGACCAGGATCAGGCCCAGGCGGGTGTTGAGCAGGTTCATCTCGCGCAGCTGGTAGTAGAGCGGCACGATCGTCGCTTCCCGGGGGAGGGTCAACCCCAGCAGCAGGAGCAGGAATACGACGGTGCCGCCGGGGACCTTCAGCTGACCGAGCCCGTAGCCGGCCATCGCGGCGAACAACGCGGCGACCGGGACGACTCCGGCGACGAGGATGATGCTCGAGATCAGCAGGGGTGTCACCTCGGCGACGCGCCAGGCGTCGAGGAAGTTGTGCCACTGCGGGTTCGACGGCCACGACAGCCCCAAGGGGACGGTGCCCTGCGGTTGCAGCGCCGCCGACAGCATGCTCAGCAACGGCAGAATCGAGAAGATCATGGTGCCCAGCAGCAGGACGAGTCCGGGGATGCGTTGGCGGACGGAGGTTTTCATGATCAGTTCTCTCTGAAGAAGCGCTGGATCGGCAGGATGACCAGCAGGATCAGCCCGGTGAGGACGACGGCGAGTGCGCTGGCGAGGCCGACCCGGGCTTCGGTGAAACCAAGCTGGTAGATCTGGACGCCGGGAACGGTGGTCGCGTAGCCGGGACCGCCCTGGGTGGACATGAACACGATGTCGAAGCTGGCAAGAGCGGCGATGACGGTGACGGTGACGCAGACCCCGATTTCGGCCCGCAGGGCGGGAACCGTGACGTAGCGGAAGGTGCTGAAGAAGCCGGCACCGTCGAGTCGGGCCGCCTCGTAGATCGCAATGTCGATCTTCCCGATGCCCGCCATGAGCAAGATGGTGCAGAATCCGAGCCCGAGCCAGGTCCCGATGACGCCGACCGCGGGCAGCGCCCAGTCGAAGTCGCCGAGCCACGACCGGGTGAGGCCGCCGAGGCCGACGGCCGAGAGGAGTTGGTTCACGGTGCCGTTGCTCGAGAACATCCACACCCAGGCGACCGCGGCCGCGGCGCCGGGGATGATCTGCGGCAGGAACAGCAACGTGCGGGTCATTGTTCCGAGGCCGCGGATGCGGATCTCCTGGAGCAGGGCGGCGACGAGAAGTCCGCCGATCACCGGGAAGACGGTGAAGAACGCGATGAGGAAGAACGCGTGGCCGATCGAGGACAGCAACTGCGGGTCGGTGAGCACGCGGCCGTAGTTGCCGAGCCCGACCCAGCTGCCGACGGAGATGCCGTCCCAGTTGTAGAGGGAGTACCAGATGGTGGTCAGCAGCGGCCGCAGCACGAAGACCGTGTACACCAGCGCCGCGGGGAGGACGAACAGCCATCCGGTCAGGGCTCGTTTGGCGCGGTGCCCCCGGTCGGGCCGGATTGCGGCGCGGTGACCGAACGCCCGGACGGGGGAGGTCTGGGGGGTGTGCGCGGTGGAGGTCATCGGAGAAGGTCCTGCTCGTAGGCGGATTGGACGGCGCCCATCATCTCGGCGGGCGTCGTTCGGCCGGCGGCGAGCATCTGGACCTGCGGTAACCAGGTGCCGGACATGCCGTTGGTGGCGTTCTGGACGAACTGGACCTGGCCGTCGGCGGCGACCAGCCTGCCGAAGGCGGCCTGGATCTGGGCGCCCAGCGATCCGGGTGCGGTGGCCGGGACCTCGCCGGTGCCGGAGGGGGCGAAACCGGCGTCGACCGCGACCTGCCGGCCGGCCTCGGAGCGGAGGAAGTCCAAAAAGGCTGCGGCGGCGTTCTTGTCGTCCGAGCCCGAGGGGATTGCGAAGTTGGACACCGGATCCGACATGGCCAGCACGGGTTCTCCCGCCGGTGCCGGCGGGAGAACGAAGCCGACGTTGCCGCCCATCTTGGTCTGCAGGGCCGCGGCATCCCAGTTACCGGAGGCGTAGAACAGTGCCTCGCCGGCGGCGAACCGACCGGCGGCGGCGGTCGCGTCGGTGCCGTTGGTGTCCTGGGGGAAGTAGCCGTTCGCGGCCCAGTCGGCCACGACCGCGGCCGCATCGACGCCGGCGGGGGTGTCGAGTGTGGCACCGGGAGCGTTGAAGACCCAGTCGTTGACCGCATCGCGCCCCAACGATGCATTCAGCATCATCTGGACCAGGAAGGTGACCTGGGCGCTCTTGTTGCCGGCCATGATCGGGACCAGCCCGGCGGTCTTCGCCGCCGCGAGTGCCTGCTCGAAGTCCTCGACGGTGGTGGGCGGTGAGGTCATTCCGATGCGGTTCGCGAGATCCTTGTTGTAGTAGAGACCGGTCAGGGTGAACCCGCTGGCCATCGTGTACTGCGGACCGGTGCCCCGGACCCCGGCGTCATCGACCCGGTACATGGCCATCTGCCCCTCCGGTAGCTCGTTCCAGCCGTAGGCGTCGGCCCACGGATCGAGTGCGGTGAGCTGGCGGTTGGCCACCGCCGCCGGCAGCGCAATGATCCGCGCGATATCCGGCGGATTATCCGAGGCGAGCACCCGGGGCGCGTTGACCGCCTGAACCTCGTCCGGGTCGTAGCGCGCGGTGATGGTGACGTTCGGGTGGCGCTCGGTGAACGCCGCGATCAGGGCCTCGTCGATCTTCTTCAGCCCCGCCCCGTCGTACAGGGTCAACTCGATCGGGTCGGTACCGAGATCCGTGCGCACCGCTACCGGCTCCGTCGGTGCTGTCGTGGTGTAGCCGCTGCCCGGCGGCGCGCAGGCCACCGTCGAAGGCAGGATCGCGGCTCCGGCGACCGCGGCGAACCTGCGCGCCCACCGGCCCCGGGTGAAGTGGTGTGAGTCCATAGCTCCTCCGCATTGAGACGCGCATCACAATTCGGAAGCGCTTCCGAAGCCTATGTCGGAAGCGCTTCCGAAATCAAGGTCGGTCGGGCTACCATCGCTTCGTGCCCGATCAACCTGGTTCTTTGAGTCTCAGCGACGTCGCTCGGGAAGCCGGCGTCTCGCTGACGACCGCCTCCCGCGCGCTCAACGACTCGTACGGCGTCTCCGCGGCAACCAAGGCAAAGGTCCTCGCCACCGCCCGCCGCCTCGACTACGTCATCTCCCCGGACGCGGTCCGCCTCGCCGGCGGCCCGACCCGACGGGTGGCGTTGGTCGTTCCCCATATCGAGCGCTGGTTTTTCGGCGAGATGGTCAATGGAATCGAGACGGTGCTCGCATCAGCGAACTTCGACCTGTTGCTGTACCAGGTCGGCGGCCCCGAGGACCGCCAGGACTTCTTCACCCGACTGCCCGCTCGACGGAAAGTCGACGCCGTGGTGGTGGTCGCGTTCCCGGTGGACCAACGCGAGCGCGAACGGCTCGCACTGATGGGCGTGAGCATCGTCGCCGCCGGCGGCCAGAGCGCCGACTACCCGTACGTCTGCATCGACGACTACCACGCCGGCCGGCTCGCCGTCGACCACCTCCTGGAATCAGGACACCGGCGGATCGCCATGATCGCCGCCCACGACCCCGATCAGCCCGGGTGGCCGGCACGCTCCGGTCGATCGGAGGCGTATGTCGACGCACTGACCGGAGCGGGCATCGCAGTGGATCACTGCCTCGTCCGCGACGTCGACTGGGGCGGCATCAACGCCGCAGAGGCGATGGCGGACATCCTCGACGCCACCCCGGAATCGGCTCCGACCGCCGTTTTCGCGCACAGCGACGAACTCGCACTCGGAGCCATCCGAACACTGCGCCGCCGAGGCCTGCGCATTCCCGAGGACGTCTCCGTCGTCGGAATCGACGACCATCCGCTCGCCGCACTCACCGACCTGACCACCGTGCACCAATCCGTCCGCGAACAGGGTGAGATCGCCGCCCGACTCGTCCTCGACACACTCGCCCCCACCCCAGACGCGGGCGCGCCGACCGCCGTCACCGCACCGACCACACTCGTCGTCCGCGGCAGCACCGGACCCGCACCGGATCACGCTCGGTCACTCGCGGCTTCTTCCGACGACCCCCACCCCGAACTTCCCGGGAGCCGCCCCGCGGTTCCCGCGCACCCCCAGGAGAGATGATGAGATTTGCCCTTCCCGATCACTGGGTCTGGGACAGTTGGATGGCCGACGACGGCACCGACCACCACCTGTTCTTCCTCCGCGCCTCCCGTGCCCTCCAGGACCGCGAACGCCGCCACTACCGCGCGACCATCGGTCACGCGACGTCTCCGGACGGCGAGGCATGGACCCTCACCGCCGACGCGCTGGCGCCCTCGGATGCCCCGGCCTTCGATGACCTCGCCACCTGGACCGGCTCCGTCGTCCGCGGCGCCGACGGGCTCTGGAGCATGTTCTACACCGGAGTGAGCCGGGCCGAGAACGGCCTCAAACAACGCATCGGCCGGGCGACCTCCACCGACCTGCTGACCTGGACCAAGGACCCCGACCTCGTCCTCGAGGCCGACGACCGCTGGTACGAACGCCTCGGCGAGGGCACCTGGCCGGACGAAGCCTGGCGCGACCCCTACGTCTTCGAACATGCCGGTCAGTGGCACATGCTGATCACCGCCCGCGCCAAATCCGGCGATCCCGAGGGCCGGGCAGTCGTGGGCCACGCCACCAGCGACGATCTGAGCCACTGGCACATCCAACCCCCACTCTCGACGCCCGCCGGGTTCGGCGAAATGGAAGTCCTGCAGGCGCACACCGTCAACGGGAAGCCGATCCTGGTGTTCTCCTGCGCGCCCAAGAACACCCGCGCCCACGCCGGGCACGATGCGGGCACCTGGATCGCCGAGGGACAGTCCCTGCTCGGACCGTGGAAGGTCACCGACGCGGCGAACGTCGACACCGCCGACCTGTACGCGGTGCAGATGCGGCGGACACGAGACGGCAACTGGATGACGTGGGGCTTCGACAACAGCGACGGACCGCACTTCGGCACCATCTCGTCCTCGAGTTACCCGCCGCCCACCGACACAGAAAGTTCGACACCGACGACCTGACACCACCGACACCCGCACCACTCACCTCACTCACTCGGATCGTCCGGCACGTTCCTGCCGGTGGAGGGACTCACTTTTCTCATGGCAACAATCACCTTTGACCACGCAACCAGGCTGTTCCCGGGATCGGACGTCCCGGCGGTCGATCAACTCGACCTGCACATCGAGGACGGCGAATTCCTCGTCCTCGTCGGCCCGTCCGGCTGCGGCAAGTCCACGTCGCTGCGGATGCTCGCGGGCCTCGAGGACGTCGACGGCGGGCAGATCCTGATCGGCGGCCGCGACGTCACGCATTCCGAACCCAAGGACCGCGACATCGCGATGGTCTTCCAGAACTACGCCCTCTACCCGCACATGAGCGTCGCGGAGAACATGGGCTTCGCCCTCAAACTCGCCGGCACCGACAAGACCGAGATCCGCACGCGCGTCGGGGAGGCCGCCGACATGCTCGACCTCGGCGACTACCTGGACCGCAAACCCAAGGCCCTCTCCGGCGGCCAGCGGCAGCGAGTTGCCATGGGCCGTGCCATCGTCCGGCAGCCGCAGGTGTTCCTGATGGACGAGCCGCTGTCGAACCTCGACGCGAAGCTGCGGGTGCAGACCCGGACGCAGATCGCGCAGTTGCAGCGCCGCCTCGGCACCACCACCGTGTACGTCACGCACGACCAGGTCGAGGCCATGACGATGGGCGACCGGGTCGCCGTCCTCAAGGGCGGGGTGCTGCAGCAGTGCGCGTCCCCGCGCGAGCTCTACCGCCGGCCTGCGAATGTCTTCGTCGCCGGTTTCATGGGTTCACCGTCGATGAACCTGTTCACCGTGCCGGTGACGGACGGCGGAATCCGCTTCGGCGGGCAGATGATTCCGGTACCGCGAGACACCCTCGCGTCGGCCGGCCGAGAGGTGATCTTCGGGATCCGGCCCGAGCACGTCGAACTCGCCGACGCCGGTCTCGAGCTCGAGATCGACGTGGTCGAGGAACTCGGCTCCGAGGCCTTCGTCTTCGGCCGCACCCAGGTGAACGGAACATACGAACCTCTCGTGGCCAGGGTCGACTGGCGCAACCCCCCGGAGAAAGGCCAGGTCGTGCACGTCCGCATCGATCCATCACACGCGCACCTCTTCGCCACCACACCGGGTGGCGAACGGCTACCGCAATAGGAGACACGGTCGCTGGCGGCTTCGTGCCTCGCACCATGGACGGCCGGCATCAGTTTCGCACCGACATTCTCTGACAGCCAGGCGATCTCACCGGCGGGCAGCCACCACCGCCCACCCCTCAACAGGCCTGAGACGGAACCGAACCGTGAGCACCGTTACCGGCCCACACCTTCCCGAACCAGCAGAGAAGCGTTCCGACATGACCACCACCTCCACCGCCCGATGCGACATCGCCGTCGTCGGGGAATCCCTCATCGACATCACACTCAATGCTGACGGCAACTGCCGCGAACGTGTCGGCGGCAGCCCCGCCGCCCTCGCGTGGAGCCTCGGCCGGCTCGGAATAGCCACCACGCTGCTGACCACATTCGGCGCCGACCCTCACGGCCGCACCATCAACCACGAACTTACCCGGTGCGGCGTCCGGATAGTTCAGGCCGGCCATCCCGCCACCCGCACCTCGACAGTGACCGCCCACCCCGACCGACCGGGCGCCCCCACCGTCGACCTTTGCTGGGAACTCGTCCACACCGACGTCCCCTCGTGTGGTCACCTGCACGTCGGCTCCATCGCCGTCGTCCGAGCACCCGGCGCCGATGACGTGGCACGACTCGTCTCGCGGCAGACCCCGGACACGACCATCAGCTACGACGTCAATGTCAGGCCCTCAGCGATGGGCCCCCGGCACATCTCGATCGCACGAATCGACGAGATGATCTCCAGGAGCGATGTCGTCAAGCTGAGCGATGCGGATCTGGCCTGGCTACGGCCGGGCGAGCGCCACGGTGATGCGATCCGGTGGTTGATGTCTCGGGGCCCGGCGATCGTGGTCGTCACCCACGGCTCTGCCGGAGCCACGGGCTACACCAGGAGCGGGTCCGTGCGTGTTCGAGGCCATCGCGTCGACGTGGCCCACACCGCGGGGGTGGGTGACGCCTTCATGGCCGGATTGCTGCACGCCATGTCCGTCCGCAGTCTGCTGGCCCGCAAGACCGCTCGGCGTCTGCGTACGATCGGCCTCGACGACCTACACAGCATCCTGCACCACGCGAACCTCTGCGCGGCACAGGCCATCACCTCCGCCGGGATAGAGCCTCCCCACATCGACGATCTCGCTGTGGCGAGTTGATATGTATCGACTGCGTGCCAATCACTTCCAGCAGAACTGGCCTTGTACTCGCTGATGGTGAGACCAGCTGACCACCCTCGCTCAGCGGCGACCTGGTCGAGATACCACCGAAACTGAATCCGCAGGGATGATCTCCGCAAGTTCTAACTGCCGGGGTTACCGATAACGGTGAGCCGGTCGAGGCTGTGGAGAGCTGCATCGATGCCGGTGCGGGCTGGGACTGGGAGGACTGGAAGGAACACCGGGACGAGATGCTCGCCGGTGCCTCTCCGGCGGCGCGTGAGTTGCTGCTGGGGTTGCTCGATGGTCCGCCCGCCGGGGTTTATGTGGAGGGCCGTGACGATCGGCCCTGGCTGGACCCGGCAGCCTAGTTCGCCTCTCTCCGTGCACGGCCCGCACCCGACTTCCGGGGTGCGGGCCGTGTGCTGAGTGAGGGCTGTAATGGTGTTGTGACCTGGTGTGATGACATGTCCCCGGTTTGTGATGTGGGGGTGCCGGCGACTTGCCGGCGACTTGCCGGGGGAGTGCCGGCGCCGGGGTGTCGGCGCCGGGGTGTCGGCGGGCGCGCGTGTCTGTTTCGTCCGGGTTTGAGCCGTTTTTGAAAGATGTTGAGTGACAACATGTTTTGGTAATCGATTGATGAGTAAGATTTTAGGAGTGTTATGCACAAGTATCAGCTTGTAAGGTTCGTAATTTGTTGTTTATCAACATAATTGGGTATTTTGAGATTTTCAATTGTTGTGGGTTTCGTGGGGGGTGGGTGGTATGCTGTTGGTATGACATGGAGCGGCGCGGGAAGGCGAGTGAGCGGCGGGTCGGGCGCGCCCCCCCGTCTCCCCAGCCTCGTTGGGGTGTGGGGGACCGGATCGAACGGGACGATTAAAGATGAAGGTGTGAGCCTAATTTCGGAACTCAGAGGAGCGAAGCGACTCGATCGACGGCAACGGGAATCGACCCACTGCGAGCCGCGCAGCGGCTCCCTGGCGGGGAGCGAAGCGACTCGCCCCGCCTCACGGCGCGGAGCGCCGGGAGCAGCGCCGCGGGCCATCGGCG
>NZ_JASHKU010000190.1:0-216 GCF_030056875.1 Rhodococcus sp. IEGM 1351
GTGCTCGGACGTGCCGTGGGGTAGTTCGGCGAGCTCACCGGGGGCGGCCTGCGGACCGGCGTTCGGGACGGGGAGGATTCCGTCGGCGCCGAGGGGGCCCTGAAATAGCCTGAGCCCGAGAAGGTCTCGTAGACTCCCCGGCGTCGGGGCCCGTGCTCCCGCCCCGGTGTCCCCCCTGTGCGGCGACACCGCCCCACGGGCACAGCGGCCGCCGTG
>NZ_JASHKU010000191.1:0-215 GCF_030056875.1 Rhodococcus sp. IEGM 1351
GACCACGCACGACCGCGACGGGGACCCCGCCGAGTTTCCCCTTCACCAGGGCGCCCGCCGCGGCGATCTCGTCGGCGACCGCCACCTCCGTCACCACCAGGTCGTTGCCCTGACTGTCGCGGGACCCGGCGTACCCGTGCAACACCTGTAGCCCGGCCGCGCCGATCGCGGCGTCGATCGGGCCGTTGCGCCACGCCCGGCCCATGGTGTCGGTG
>NZ_JASHKU010000192.1:0-215 GCF_030056875.1 Rhodococcus sp. IEGM 1351
GGGGTGAGTGGTACTTGCGGCAGATGCTGGGTTGCGCGAACTTCGAGGCGGGCCCGGTCATGGAGTTCATGAGCGGCAACCTCTGCGACCAGATCGAACATCATCTGTTCCCGGACCTGCCGAGCAACCGGCTGCGTGAGATCTCCGTGCGGGTGCAGGCGCTGGCCCAGAAGTACGACCTTCCCTACACGACGGGTTCGCTTCCGATGCAGTAC
>NZ_JASHKU010000193.1:0-215 GCF_030056875.1 Rhodococcus sp. IEGM 1351
CTTACGAGAGCCGGCGCGGCGCGGAGCGGAAACCGCGAGGAAGCTGCCAGGCCAGGGGGGGGTGGTCGCGGGGGCGAGCGCGGGGGGCTGGCCGCGGGTGGGGGGCGGCCGGGGGCGGGCGGCGGGGGGCGCGCCGGCGGCGGCGCGCGAGGCGGGGGGGGTCCCCGATCCAGCGCCAATCGGTCTCCTGAGGCCCGGGCGACGGACGGCAGGCG
>NZ_JASHKU010000194.1:0-214 GCF_030056875.1 Rhodococcus sp. IEGM 1351
TTGCGCGGCGCGTGCGGGCATGTCATAGAGAGAGTACTGATCGTCGCCGGCCGAGCCCGGGCGGGACGTCCGGCCCTGCCCCCGGCAACGCGGCACCGCCGCGGGGCGGCGGCCGGCGGCGGCGGGGCTCCGCGGGGACGGGGGGGCCGGCCCGGGGGCGGGGTGGCCTCGTGGGGGGGGGTGTGGGCGTTGGGGCGGTCCCCCGGCGGGTGGC
>NZ_JASHKU010000195.1:0-213 GCF_030056875.1 Rhodococcus sp. IEGM 1351
GCCATGTGGCGCTCGTGCTTCTGACTGACGATCTCGCTGATCACACCCGCCGGCCGCAGGTCCGCCAGCCGGGCCAGGTCGACGGCTGCCTCGGTGTGACCGGGACGGCGCAGCCCGCCACCCTCCTTGGCGCGCAGCGGCACGACGTGGCCGGGCCGGGTGAAGTCGTGGGCGCCGCTGGACGGGTCGGCCAGCAACCGCCTGGTGGCGGCG
>NZ_JASHKU010000196.1:0-212 GCF_030056875.1 Rhodococcus sp. IEGM 1351
GACCGCGGACCTGGCGTGTTCGGCGCTGCGAAACGCTATCGCGCTCCGCAACCCGGACGGCACCGTGGTTCATTCCGATCGCGGCAGCCAATTTCGTTCCGGAATGTTCGTAGAGTTGTTGGCCTGCAATGGTTTACAAGGTTCTATGGGGAAGGTGGGGGCATGTGGTGACAATGCCGCGATGGAATCGTTCTTCGCGTTGCTGCAACGCA
>NZ_JASHKU010000197.1:0-212 GCF_030056875.1 Rhodococcus sp. IEGM 1351
GTGGGTCGCGCGCCGGCTGGACGGGGGTGCGCGGCCTGGGAGAGACGGGTGGGGCGGGCCGCGACGGCGGGGGCGGGGGCGAGGGCGATGGCCGGACGGCCCGCCGTGTGGCCGGGGCTGTCCGCGAGCGCGGGCCGCGCGGCCCGCACCGCGGCGACGGTGGTCTCGGTCCGGGGCGGCTCGGCCCCCTGTGCCGGCGGGCCGTGCCTGGG
>NZ_JASHKU010000198.1:0-211 GCF_030056875.1 Rhodococcus sp. IEGM 1351
TTCTCTACCCGCAGATCGTTCTCGATGGCCGAGGTGATCTGTAGCTCGAGGGTGTTGTCGCGTCGATCGGCCTCGGCGGGGGCGAAGGGGTACCAGCTGCCCCGCTGGGAGAGGTAGACGAGGCCGAGCGGTCGGGTGCCGTCGGTGAACGCGATGACGGTCCACAGTAGTGGCGGCCCGAACCCGGCGTCGACGAGGGTGCTGTTGACGG
>NZ_JASHKU010000199.1:0-211 GCF_030056875.1 Rhodococcus sp. IEGM 1351
TCCTGGTGCCGCCCTCGCTCGGGTAGATGGTGTGGAAAAGTTCGTCGCCGAGCCCGGAGGGGCACACGTGCAGGCGGCCGAGGTGCGGGCCCAGCCGGAGCTCGCGGGCGGCCGGGATGATGTGGAGAGTCGGACCAAACGAGGGCTTGCGGCGGTGGTGGGGGCCGAGATCACTGCCGATGTCCTCACGTCGGGCCCGCTGCCGCGGGCG
>NZ_JASHKU010000019.1:0-21803 GCF_030056875.1 Rhodococcus sp. IEGM 1351
CTCGAATGAGTCAACGAATCAGACTTCGCGCGCATCTTGACGTGAGGCAATAGGCCCCGTTCACGCTGTCGCGCCGGCCACCCGGTGACGGGCGGGTGACGAAATCGTTACCACCGCATCTGGAACGTGAGGAATTCCTCATGTATCGTCGAACGTGCCATCCACCCCCCCCGATGGCAATGAGCCCCAGCCATGACCCCCCATCCAAGGCTGGGGCTCAGTCTTGCTCCGGGACTCACGCGTCCCGTGCTTTCAGGACATTTCGTCCGTCGATTCGGAGAACGCTGCACATCCCCGCAAAGTATTGGACACTCGTCCAATCGGTTGTTCCCGACCGAAGGCCGACACCCATGACGGATTCACCAGGCGCAGATGCGTCCGCGGACCACCGCTCGGCACGGATCGCCGCAGCGGGCGCATTCGGCCTGCAGGGTTTTCTCCTCGCGGCCGTCCTCACGCAACTGCCGCAGTACCAGGACCGATTCGGTTTCGACGACACGGTCATCGTGGTCGCCGTCGTGACGGTGTCTCTCATCGCCGGGGCGGGAAGCGTCCTCGCCGAGCACCTGGCCCGCCGATTCTCCAGCAAGTCGGCCCTGCAATTCGGGCTCGCGACCATCGCGACAGCCGGTGGCGCGCTCGGTTTCGGCCCGAATACCACGGCCTTCTTCGTCTGCCTGTCCGTGTACGGCGCCGGACTGGGCATCGTCGACGCCGCCGCCAACATGCAGGCGGTGTCGATCCAGCACGCGTACGGCCGCTTCATCCTGTCGTCGTTCCACGCGGTGTGGAGCGTCGGCGCGATTGCGGGTGCACTCTTCGTTGCCGCCGCCTCGGCCCTCGGCGTGAGCGTCGCCGCCGCGCAACTGGTGGCGGCGCTCGTCGTGGCCGTCGGTCTCGCCGTCTGCAGCCCCCGGCTCCTCGTCCGTCAGCAGTCGGCGGGCACCGCCGTGCCGGCGACCGGCCCTGCGCCCGTGCCGGTTCCGATTCGAGCACTGCTGGCGCTCGGTACCGCGATGGCGTTGTTCTACGCCATCGATTTCGGTGTCGGCAACTGGTCTGCGCTGTACGTCCGGAACGTTCTGCTCGCGGATGCCGGCACGGCCGCCCTGGCATTGGCCGCATACCAGTGTGCGGCTCTGGTGTCGCGACTGACCGGCGACTTCTGGGTGGCGAAGTACGGCGAGATTGCCGTCGTCCGTGTGGGTTCGGCGGTCGGTGTCGCCGGATTGACGGTCGTCGTCCTCGCCCCGTCGCCGGTCGTCGCGATTGCCGGATTCCTCGTCGTGGGCCTCGGCGTGCCGGTCGTCGCTCCCCTGTGTTTCAGTGCCGCCGGGCGGCTGGCACCCACCGGCCAGGTGGACGACGTCGTGGCGCGGATCAACCTGTTCAACTACGTGGGAACCCTCGTGGGCGGCGCGATCGTCGGCGGCGTCGCCGCGGCGACCAGCCTGCGGATCGGGTTCGTGGTCCCGCTCCTGTTCGCGGTGGGGCTCGTCCTGCTTGCCCCCGCGTTCGCCCCGGACCGGGACCGGGACAAGCAATCCGAGTGGGTCCCGGATCGCGACTGACGGCAGATGTTCTACTTAGGACATGCCGACTTGGGGATGGTTCGTGATCGCCGTGGCGATCGTCTACGTCGCAGTTCTGGTCTCGTCACGATCCGCTCGTGGCGGCTCACACACCCCACACGACCTGCATCCCGCATCGACGTGGCGTCACCTCGACGACGCCGCCCGGGACGAGGTGACGTGTCTGCTCGACCGGGGCCGGACGATCGAGGCGATCAAGATTCTCGTCGCGCGGGACGGGATCGGCGTGCGGCACGCGAAGGCCACGGTCGAGTACGGCCGGCTCCAGGCCCGGCCGGTCCCCGCCGGAATCCGCTCCTGCGGAGACACGTCGCCGATCGAGGGCAGGCTCCGCGACCTCGAGAGTGAGGGCAAGACCATTGCGGCGATCACCCTGCTGCGGGACAGTACGGGAATGACACTTCGGGAAGCGAAGGACGCGGTGGACCAGCTGTGACAGTCGAAATAGACCCGGCGGGGATCTGGGATTCCGAGGCGATCGCCGACGTCGCCGCGGCAACGTTCCCGCTCGCGTGCCCGCCCGGGGCGACACAGGACGACATCGCCGCTTTCATCGACGACGTGCTGTCGGCCGAACGGTTCTCGGAATACCTCACCGACCCGAACCGCACCGTCCTGAAGGTCACGCACGGCGGGGCGATCGTCGGCTACGCGATGCTGATCGACGGTGAACCCGCCGACCCGGACGTCGGCAGGGCCGTGACTCTCCGGCCGACCACCGAGATCAGCAAGCTGTACGTGCTGCCCGGCAACCACGGGACCGGCGTCGCGTCCGCCCTGATGGACGCCATCGTCGAACGCGCCGTCGCCGCGGGGTGCGCCGGGTTGTGGCTCGGCGTCAACCAGGAGAATGTGCGCGCTCAGCGCTTCTACGCGAAGCACGGATTCACGCAGGTCGGAACGAAGACCTTCCTCGTCGGCACCCAGCTGCACCACGACTTCGTGATGCAGCGGGCACTGTGACGGGCTGCGTCAGCTCGCGGCGACCTCGAAGCGCGACAGCGCCAGCAGGCGCGACGTGGCACGCAGGTACTTCTTCCGGTACCCGCCGGACAGCATCTCGGGAGTGAAGATCGCGTCGAGCTTGGCCCCTGCCACGGTGACCGGGATGCTCGCGTCGTACAGGCGGTCGGCGAGGACAACCAGGCGCAGCGCGACCGACTGGTCCTCGGCGGGGTGGACGCCGTCCAGGAACACGGCCGGAATGCCCTCGACCAGCTTGTTGTAGCGGGACGGGTGCAGCGTGCTGAGGTGCTTGCACAGCGCGTCGAAGTCGTCGAGCGTGGCGCCGGGGACGCTGTCGGCGCGCTCGGCGAGCTCCTCCGAGGAGATCGGGTCCGGGGCCGGCGGCAGGTCGCGGTGCCGGTAGTCGGGTCCGTCGACGCGGATCGTCTCGAAGATCGAGCCCAGCTTCTTGATCTCCCGCAGGAAGTCCTGCGCGGCGAATCGGCCTTCGCCGAGCTGGCCGGGCAGCGTGTTCGACGTCGCCACGATCGACACGCCGCGCGCCGACAATTCCGACAGCAGGCGGGACACCAGCATGGTGTCGCCCGGGTCGTCGAGTTCGAATTCGTCGATGCAGAGGACGCTGTGGTCGGACAGCTGCTCGACGGCCTTGTTGAAACCGAGGGCACCGACGACGTGCGTCAGCTCCACGAACGTGCCGAACGCCTTGGGCGACGCGACGCTGTGGAAGATCGAGGCCAGAAGGTGGGTCTTACCGACGCCGAAACCGCCGTCGAGGTAGAGACCGGCACCGGTGGCCTGCGTCTTCTTCCCGAACAGGCCGCGTCGCCCGCCACTGCGGATCTTCACGACCTTCTTCGCGAACTCCTCCGCCGTCTGGACCGCGGCGGCCTGGCTGGGTTCGGCGGGATCGGGGATGTACGACGCGAAGCTCACCTCGTCGAACATGGCCGGGGGCACCATCTGAGCTACCAACTGATCAGCCGGTACCACGGGGCTGCGATCGACAAGACGTGCATGCATACAAGCAGGGTATCCACGTGTTGTGATCACCAACATGCACCGTGTACATATTGCGACATTTTTCACACCGGACAGTCCGCCCACTCGGGAGGAGCCCAGTGAATCGACCGCGAACGCGCTGCGCGAGCTGTATGCCTACCCGGCGGAGACGGCGCGGCCGTGGGTGCGCGTCAACTTCGTGAGCAGTATCGACGGCGCCGTCTCCGTCGACGGCGTCAGCGGGGCGCTCGGCACACCCGCGGACAGGCTGGTATTCGAGACCCTGCGGGAGCTGGCCGACGTCGTGCTGGTCGGGGCCGGAACCGTCCGGGCGGAGAACTACGGCGGGGCGCGCGTCGGCGCGGAGGGCAGGCGACGCCGGGTGGCGTCGGGAATGCCGGAAGTACCGCCGATCGCCGTCGTGTCTGCTAGCGCCCACCTCGACCCGCAGTCACGCCTGTTCACCGACACCGAGGTGGCCCCGATCGTCGTCACCTGCACGGACGCCGACCCGGTGCGGGTCCGGGCTCTCGCCGACGCGGGTGCGCGGATCGTGACGGCCGGCGAGGGGCAGATCACCGGCGACGGGCTGATCGCCGCCCTCGAGGATCTCGGGCTGCGCCGCGTGCTCTGCGAGGGCGGCCCGAGCCTGTTCGGGCAGCTGACCGCGGACGACGCCGTCGACGAGGTCTGCCTGACCACGGCGCCCGTGCTCGTCGGCGGGACCGCGGGTCGCGTCGCCACCTCGCCGGGTGCCCGGATCACCGCGATGACTCCCGCGCACATCCTCACCGACACCGACGGCACCGTCCTCACCCGATGGGTGCGGCTGCCCCGCCCGTAGAGGAACCTGGCAGGGTGGTCGCCATGCGCAGATCGGTGTTGCTCGCAATGGTTCTCGTGGTGTGCAGCGCGTGCGGAGCCGGACCGTCCAACCGGCCGCACGTGGCGGTCGAACGCGAGGGCGGCGGCAGCGAACCCACCGCGACCGAGACCGAGAACCCCGACGCTCCCCCGCCCGTGTTGCAGACCCCGAAGAACGATCTGGCGTGGACCGACTGCACGCAGAGCACGCTCGGCGCCCTGGGCCCGGGAACGACACCGCCGGCCGGGCTCGTCTTCGAATGCGGCTCGTACGAGTCGGCCGTCGACGAGAGCGGCACCCTGCCCGGCTCCTTCACGATGGGTGCGATGCGGGCACGACTCGCCGACACCCCCGAGAACGCGGCCCCGCTGGTGCTCACGACGGGATCGGACCGCTCGTCGACCGGGACGCTCGCAGCGCTGAGCACCGGCGGTCTGACATCGCTGCTGTCGACGCGACCGGTGGTCGCGGTGGACCGCCGCGGGATCGCCTCCTCGCAGGAGATCGAATGCCTCACCCCGGAGCTCCGCAGCAGCCTGGCGAATCTCGGGCAGTTCGACCCGGGGACGGGTGACCAGGTCGACAAGGTGACCGCGCTGGGCCGCGACGCCACCATCGCGTGCACCGACTACCTGCAGCCGCAGGAACTCGCGTTCGACAGCACCCACGCCGCCGACGACATCGAGGAACTGCGCCGCACCTGGGACGTCGATGCGCTCGGGATCCTCGCCACCGGCAACGGCAGTGCCGTCGCGCTCAGCTACGCCGCCAAGTACCCCGATCGGGTCGGCCGGCTCGTCCTCGACTCTCCCGCCGTCACCACGGTGGATGCCGCGACCGTCACCGAGCAGCAGGTCGCGGGTCAGGAGGCGGCGTTCGACTCGTTCGCCCGCCAGTGCACCGCCCTGAACTGCTCCCTGGGCGCCGATCCCCGCGCCGCGATGACCGACGCCGTCACCCGCGCCGCGAACGGCCAGCTCCCGCGGGTCTCCGCGAACGCCCTCCTCACCGCGGTGTCCGGGTCGCTCGCTGCGGCGGGCGGCGACCAGCAGGGCCGCGTCCGCGCCCTGTCCGATGCGGTGTCAGCCGCCCTCGCCGGAAACACGGCACCGATCCTCGCGGCGGTCGCGCAGGCCGAGGCGGCCTACGAGAGCGACGGCCAGTTCATCACCCGCTGCACGGACGGCCAGCAGTGGCCCGCACCCGACCGGGTCCGCGAACTGCAGAAGCTGTGGGGCGAGCGGTTCCCGCTGTTCGGCCCGAACGCCGCCGTCGGACTGCTCGCGTGCACCTCCTGGCCCGCGACCGCGCCGCCCGCCCTGCCCGGCGAGCTGACGCTGCCGGTCCTGGTGCTGAGCGGCACCGCCGACCCGGTCGTCGGGAACGCCGGGGTGGGAACGGTGACCGGGGCCGTGTCGAGCGCGGGCGCCGCGACGGCGACGGTGACGTGGCACGGCAGCGGCCACCCCGCCACCCATTCGGACTGCGCGCAGAAGTCGATCGTCACCTACGTCGCGGACGGCGTGCTGCCCCCGGACGGCAGCGCCTGCCCCGCCTAGCCGAGGTGGCCCGCCCGACACCCACAGGGGGTGCGTGACCGCACGTCAGAGCTTCTCGGTGTACCGTGCCGTGGTGTTCCTTCGACAACTCGAACCGCGCACCGGGCGGACTGCCAACGAGGTCATCAACTTCGCGCTGTGGCCGATCGCCGTCATGACAGTGCTGCATCGAGTGGTCGTCAAGGCGGTCAACGGGTACATCACCGACGACTTCCGCCCGGTCTACAACGCTGCGCTGGCCTTCCTCAACGGGCGGCCCGTCTACACCGCCAACTTCAACTGGGTCGATCCGCATTACCTGTATCCGCCGTCCGGCACGCTGCTGATGGCGCCGATCGCGGTGATCGACCCCGAGAAGTCCCGGTGGTTGTTCATCATCGCCAACGCGATCGCCATCGTGATCGCGTTGTACCTGCTCCTGCGGCTGTTCGGCCTGGGATTGAACTCCATCGCGGCCCCGATCCTGCTGCTCGCCACGTTCTCCTCCGAGACCGTCACCAACACCCTCGTCTTCACCAACATCAACGGCCTGGTCCTGCTCGGCGAGATCGCGTTCCTCGTGTTGCTGATGAAGCGCAAGGACATGTGGTCCGGTGTCGCCATCGGACTGACGTTCGCGGTGAAACCGATCCTCGCCCCACTCCTGCTGCTGCCTCTGGTGCGCGGCCAGTGGAAGGTGTTCGTCACCGCGATCGGCATCCCGCTGATCCTCACCGCCGTCGCGTGGCCGCTGTCCGCTGACCCGATGGACTTCGTGCGCCACACGGTGCCGTATCTGATGGAGTCGCGCGACTACTTCAACAGCGCGATCGTCGGCAACGGCAAGTACTACGGCCTCCCCACCGCCCTGATCTGGGCCCTGCGCGGTGTCTTCACCGCCATCGTGCTCAGCTCCCTGTGGCTGCTCTACCGCTACTACCGCCACGACGAGCTGTTCTTCGTCGTCACCACGTCGGGGGTTCTGCTGACGGCGTCGTGGCTGCTCGGCTCGCTGGGCCAGATGTACTACTCGATGATGCTGTTCCCGCTCCTGATGTCCGTGGTGCTGAAGAATTCGGTGATGCGGAACTGGCCGGCGTGGCTGGCCGTGTACGGGTTCATGAGTTACGACAGCTGGCTGTCGAGCCGGTTCATCGAGGCCGGCCGGACCGCCGAGTACATGAAGACCACGCTGGGGTGGAGCCTGATGCTGCTCGTGGTCTTCGGTGTGCTGACCGTCCGCTACGTCTCGGCGCGGCGCGAGGGGCGACTCGACCGGGGCATCGACCCGGCGTTCCTCCTCGAACCGCACGAGAAGGCCGCCCCCGACATCTCGCCGCGGGAACCGGAACCGGACGAGCAGCCGCAGGTCGAGTCGGCCACCGCCAAGACGTAGGCCCCGTCACGCGCCGGGCGTCGCGGCCGGAATCGGCGAAACGTATTAGCGTGGAGCCATGAGTTCGCAGCAGCAGGATCCCACGCAATCCGCCCCGAAGGTTGCTCTCTCCGACAGCGAGTGGCGCGAGAAACTGACTCCCGAGGAGTACGCGGTGCTGCGCCAGGCCGGTACCGAGCGCCCCTTCGTCGGCGAGTACACCGACACGAAGACGGAAGGCGTCTACCACTGCCGGGCCTGTGGCGCCGAGCTGTTCCGCAGCACGGAGAAGTTCGAATCGCACTGCGGGTGGCCGTCGTTCTTCGATCCGGCCGACTCGGACGCCGTCGTCCTCCGCGAGGACACGTCGCTGGGTATGCGTCGCGTCGAGGTGGTGTGCGGGACGTGCCACAGCCACCTGGGCCACGTCTTCGAGGGCGAGGGCTACCCGACCCCCACCGATCAGCGGTACTGCATCAATTCGATCTCGCTGACCCTGGAACCGACCGGCGAATGATCGTCGGTGGATCGAACGCCCGGATCGGCGGTAGCTCGCCCTCGTAGCGTTCGATCTCGACGAGCACGTGCTGGCCCGTGCAGCCGTGGGCGAGTGACGACGTGCCCACGTCCGGGGTCAGCACGTTGGGGTTCCCGTGCACGCAGAGGGAATCCGGGTCGGTGGCGTCGAGAGGGTCGTACCACGCTCCCGTCGACAGCTGGACCACACCGCGGCGGACGCCGTCGTCCACCACCACACCGGCGAGGCAGGCGCCGCGGTCGTTGAACACGCGGACGATGTCGCCGGCGGTGAGTCTGCGGTCGGTGGCGTCGTCCGGATGGATTCGCAGCGGTTCGCGGCCCCGGACCTTCGACTTCTGGCTGGTGCCGCCGTGGTCGAGTTGGCTGTGCAGGCGGGTGCGCGGCTGGTTGGCGATCAGATGCAGAGGGAACTGCCGTGCCCGGCGGCCGCCCAGCCATTCCTCGGGCTCGTACCAGCGTGGGTGCCCGGCGCAGTCGTCGTAGCCGAATCCGTCGATGTCGGCGGAGAAGATCTCGATCCGCCCGCTCGGGGTCGCGAGGGGGAATTTCACCGGATCGGCCCGGAAGTCGCCGAACAGGATCAGGTCGTCCTCGGTCCGCATCCGCACATGGCCCTGCGTCCAGAAGTCGCCGAAACTCGGGGCGGCACCGCCGTCCGCGCGGACGAAGTCCCGCCACTGCCCGTACAGATGCTCGAGCCACTGCTCGGACGAGCGGCCCTCGGTGAACTTCTCCCCGACACCCAGTTTCCGGGCGACCGCGGCGAACGTGTCGTAGTCGTCCTGCGCGTCGGCGTACGGCCCGACGGCGGCGTGCATGGCGACGAGCAACGGGTCGTTGCGGGTGCAACTGAGGTCGGCCCGCTCGAGCGACGTGGTGGACGGGACGACGATGTCCGCGTGCCGGGCCATCGGCGTCCAGTAGGGGTCGTGGACCACGATCGTGTCGGGACGGGCCAGCGCCCGGCGCAGACGGGGAATGTCCTGATGGTGGTGGAACGGGTTGCCGCCCGCCCAGTACAGCATCCTGATGTCCGGGAACGTCAGCCGCTGACCGTCGTAGTCGAACGGTGCGCCCGGGTTCAGGAGCATGTCCGAGATCGCGGCCACGGGGATGAAGTCGCGGACGGGGTTCAGCCCCTGGGGAAGCGTGGGCAGCGGGTACGGGACGGGGGCGAGCCCGGGCTCGTTCATGGAGCCGTAGCCGTGGCCGAAACCACCACCGGGAAGGCCGATCTGGCCGAGCATAGCGGCGAGGGTGACCCCCATCCACGGGGCCTGCTCACCGTGCCGGACCCGCTGCAGCGACCACGTGACGGTCACCATCGTCCTGCCCGCCGCCATCCGCCGGGCGAGGGCCACCAGGTCCGCGGCGGCGATGCCGGAGATCTGCTCGGCCCACGCGGGCGACTTCGGCACGCCGTCGGAACGCCCGAGGAGGTAGTCCTCGAAGCGGTCGTAGCCGACGCAGTGGCTGCCCAGGAATGCCGTGTCGTGCAGGTCTTCCGTCGCGAGGACGTACGCGAGGGCGAGCATGATCGCGACATCGGTGCCGGGCACCGGGGCGTGCCGTTCGGCGGCGCCGTGCACGTCGTCGCGCAGCGGACTGAACGACACGACGGACCCGCCGCGCCGCCGGAGGTCGTCGAGTGCGTCGCGGGTGGGGTGGTCGCTGGTCCCGCCGTGATTGACGCCGGTGTTCTTGAGGGGGACGCCGCCGAAGCACACCATGAGATCGGTGTGCTCGGCGATGATCTTCCAGGACGTGGAGCGGGCGAACATCTTCCAGTGGGTGCCCACCACCCGGGGCATGATGACGCCCGTCGCGCCCAGCGAGTAGCTGTGCACCGAACGGGTGTAGCCACCGAGGGTGTTCAGGAACCGGTGGACCTGACTCTGGGCGTGGTGGAACCGTCCCGCACTGGCCCAGCCGTACGAACCGCCGTAGATCGCGCTGTTGCCGTGCGTGTCGACGACCCTGCGCAGTTCGTTCGCGAGCCGCTGGGTCAGCTCTTCCCAGTCGACCGACACGAACTCGTCGGACCCTCGGGAACTGTCGGGTCCCGGGCCGTTCTCGAGCCACCCGCGGCGCACCACCGGGCCGGTGATCCGCGCCTTGCTGCGGACCGACCCGGCGATGTTGCCCAGCACCGGTGACGGGTGCGCGTCACCGGTGTACGGGTGGGCGGCGACGACGTCTCCGTCGGCGACCTCGGCCTCGAACATGCCCCAGTGCGACATGTGCTGGTAGCGGGGCGCGGTGCGAGCCCCGTCGGCGTCATTCATCGGTGCTGCGTCAGATCACGGCAGAGCGGCGATCAGCTTCTCCACATCCACCCGCGGGCCGGTGAAGAACGGCACCTCCTCGCGGACGTGCAGACGGGCCTCGGTGGCGCGCAGGTCGCGCATGAGGTCGACGATGCGGTACAGCTCCGGCGCCTCGAACGCGAGAATCCACTCGTAGTCACCGAGCGCGAACGAGGGCACGGTGTTGGCGCGGACGTCCTTGTACGTGCGGGCCGCCATGCCGTGGTCGGCGAGCATCTTGCGCCGCTCGTCGTCGGGGAGCAGGTACCACTCGTAGGACCGGACGAACGGGTACACGCAGATGTAGTTGCCCGGGTCCTCACCGGCCAGGAACGCCGGAATGTGGCTCTTGTTGAACTCGGCGGGACGGTGGCACGCGACGTTGCTCCACACCGGCTTGCTCGCGCGGCCCAGGGCGGTGGTGCGGCGGAAGTCGGCGTAGGTGGCCTGGAGGGCTTCGATGCTCGCCGAGTGCGTCCAGATCATGAAGTCGGCGTCGGCACGCAGGCCGGCCACGTCGTAGAGCCCGCGCACCACGACGCCCTTGTCGGCCTGACCTTCGAAGAAGATCCGCGCCTCCTTGATCACAGCTTCCCGGTCGTCCCCGAGTACACCGGGTTCCACCTGGAACACCGAGAACATGAGGTAGCGGATTTCAGAGTTCAATGCGTCGAAGTCGAGGCGTGCCATGGGTCTATCGTGCCACTCGCCCCGCGAGCCGTGTAGCCGCCGTCGTCGCAGCGGCCACGCACGCGGGAACACCCACCCCGTGCAGCAGCGCCCCGGACACCTCCACACCGTCCAGACCTGCGACTTCCTGCTCGATCACCGCCACCCGCCCCAGATGACCGGGACCGTACTGCGGCAGGCCGCCGTGCCAGCGCTGGACGTGCACCGCGACGGGTTCCGCGGACACCCCGGTGACGGTCGCGAGGTCCCGCCGGGCCGCGGCGATCAGCTCGTCGTCGGGTGCGTCGACGACGGCGGCGTCGCCGAACCGCCCGAACGACGCCCGCACGAGGGTCACCTCCCGCTCGGCGAGGTGCGGCCACTTGCGACTCGACAGGGTGAATGCCTTCGCGCCGAGCGCGGCGTCGGTGGCGACGAGGATCCCGGAGTTCTGCGGGAGGTCGACCCGGACCGGCAGCGCCAGCGCGACGACCGCCGACGAAGCCAGCGGGATGTCCGCGGCGGCCGCCGACGCGCGGGGGGCGATGCCGGCGAGCAGGTCGGCGAGCTGCGGGGCGGGCACGGCGAGCACGACCCCGTCGACGGCGCCCACCGGGTCCGCCGACCAACCGTCGCCGTCCCGGGCGAGTGTCCGGATCCGCTCGTGCACGATCTCCGCCGACGCGGCCTCCGTCAGGGCACGCAGCAGGACACCGTAGCCGTCGCGCAGCGCCCCGAACACCGGCCCGGGGGTCGGGGCGGGGAGGGCGTCTGCCACCGCCGCGGACAGGCTCGTGGCGCCGCGGTCGAGCGCCGCCGCGAGTGCGGGGAGCGCGGCGCGGACGCCGATCGTGTCCGCCAGACCCGAATAGACCCCTCCGAGAAGCGGATCCACCGACCGCTGGACCACCTGCGTGCCGAACCGGTCGCCGACCAGTGCACCGACGGCGATGTCCGCACCCGGTGTCCAGTCGAGGGGCACCGTCCGCTCCCCCGCCACCCGCGCGAGTGTCCGGTCGTCGACGAGACCGCGCAGACTGTTCTCGTCCGCGGGTATCCCCATGAGGGTGCCGGCCGGCAGCGGGTGCAGCGCGTCCTCGGACCAGATGAGCGGCCGCAGACCCGCCGGATGCACCAGTTGGTCGGAGAGGCCGAGTTCGCCGAGCAGGGCGGGCAGTTCCGGGCGCCGCGCGATGAAGGCTTCCGCCCCGACGTCGACGGGTTCCCCCGCCAGGTCCACCGTGCGCAGCTTGCCGCCGAGCCGCTCCGCGCCGTCGGCGAGGACGATCCGGGCCTCGGGGCCGAGCCGTTGCCGCAGGCGGTACGCGGCAACGAGCCCGGAGATGCCGCCGCCGACGACGAGAACGTTCGGCGACGACCCGGTCACAGTGAGTGCACCAGCTCGACCAGCGCGGTCAGCGCGCCCGGGTCGGTGTCGGGCAGGACGCCGTGCCCGAGGTTGAAGATGTGTCCCGTGGCGCCGGCGGCGAGGGCGGCATCCGCTTCCGCGGTGATGCGGCGAACCTGCTTCTCGACGGCCGCCGGTCCCGCGAACAGCACCGCGGGGTCGAGGTTGCCCTGGAGCGCCTTGCCCGGGCCGACCCGGCGCGCCGCCACGTCCAGGGGGATGCGCCAGTCGACGCCCACCACATCGGCGCCGGCTTCGCCCATCGCGCCGAGCAGTTCACCGGTTCCGACACCGAAGTGGATGCGCGGCACCTTCGCGCTCTCCACCTCGGCGAACACCCGCTCGGAGTGGGGCAGCACGAACTCCCGGTATTCGGCGAGGGACAGCGCGCCGGCCCACGAGTCGAACAGCTGGATCGCGTCGACGCCGGCGCGCAACTGGGTCTGCAGGAAGGTGATGGTGGTGTCGGCCAGGGTGCCGAGCAGCGCGTGCCACGTCCGGGGGTCGGAGTGCATCAGCGCCTTCGTGCGCTCGTGATTGCGGCTCGGACCGCCCTCGACCAGGTACGAGGCGAGGGTGAACGGGGCTCCGGCGAAGCCGATCAGCGGCGTCGAGCCGAGTTCCGCGGTGAGCAGCTGCACTGCCTGGGCGACGGCGCCGACTTCCTCGGGTACGAGACGGGGCAGGGCGGCGACGTCCGCGATCGACCGGACCGGGTTCGCGACGACGGGACCGGTGCCGGCGACGATGTCGAGATCGATGCCGGCGGCCTTGAGCGGCACCACGATGTCGGAGAACAGGATCGCGGCGTCGACGCCGTGCCTGCGCACGGGCTGCATGGTGATCTCGCAGACGAGTGCCGGATCGAAGCACGACTCGAGCATCCCGATCCCCGACCGGATCTCGCGGTACTCGGGAAGCGAGCGACCGGCCTGCCGCATGAACCACACCGGGCGACGGCCGGGGGTACGGCCTTCCGCGGCCGCCAGGAGGGGTGCGTCGGGGAGCACCCGTCTCGCGGCGTATGTCGCCCGTTCGCTCATGCCTGCATTGGTGCTTTCCAACCCGCTCATCGGTCCTCGCGCTCTCTGCCTGCTCGAATTTCGGCAGCTCTCATGCTGCCATGCCGGGACTCCGCCGCCGATCGGCCCTGCTCGGCGCGCCTCCGACGAGATGTGTGGGTCCGGGTCTAACGTCCCGAGCTGTGACGACTTCGGGATCGCCCGCCGAACCGGCCGAGTTCCGCGCCGCGGTCGAAGCGATGAATTCCGCGCAGGTTCGCGCGGACATCGAGCTGGGCCCCATCCGGCCCCCGCAACGGCTGGCGCCGTACAGCTACGCCGTCGGCGCAGAGGTCGTGCACGAGGACACCGGGGTCGTCGCCGAACAGAGCGAGGGTGACGCGTTCGGCAGATTGATCCTCCTGTTCGACCCGGAGGGCGACGAGGCCTGGAACGGCACGATGCGCCTGGTCGCTTACATTCAGGCCGATCTCGACGCCGCCGTGGCGTCCGACCCCCTGCTTCCCGAGGTGGCGTGGAGCTGGCTCGTCGACGCACTCGAGTCGCGCCACGAACCGCTCAACGCGCTCGGCGGGACGGTGACCGCGACGACGTCGGTGCGATACGGCGACATCGCAGGTCCCCCGCATGCGCATCAGCTGGAACTGCGTGCGTCGTGGACGGCGACGTCGGTCGAACTGGCCACGCACGTCGAGGCGTTCTGCGAGGTCCTGGCGTATGCGGCCGGTCTGCCGCCCGCCGGGGTGTCGCAGCTGCGGACGCTGGGCGGCGAGTAGTCAGGCCGATTCGGTGCCCGCCGCGGGCACGTCGGTAGTGGCGCTGCGCGACCATTCCAGGAAACGCCCGACCGCCTGTGTGACGGAGATGCTGCGGATCGAGGGAAACACGTCGAACGCGTGCTGCGCGCCCTTCAGTTCCGCGTAGACGACGGGGTTGTCGGACACCTGCCGGAGTTCGTCGGCGAAGATCCGCGCCTCGGCGACGGGAATGAGCGAATCGCTCGTTCCGTGGATCACGAAGAACGGCGGTGCGTCCGCCCGCAGGTGAGCGAGCGGCGACGCGGCCCGGTAGTCGTCGGGGAACGTGGCCTGCTTGCCGAGCACCATCGGCATCAGTCCGGAGTGCACGCGCTGGAGGACGGCCTTGATGCCGGTGTCGCCGGCGAAGTCGTAGACGCCGTAGTACGGGACACACGCCTGGACCGACGTGTCGACGTCCTCGAACCCCGGCTGCAGGTGGCTGTGGTTCGCGGTGAGTCCCACCATGGCGGCGAGGTGGCCACCCGCGGAACCACCTGTGACGGCGATGAAGTCGGGGTTGCCGCCGTACTCCTCGACGTGCTCCCGGAGCCAGGCCAGGGCCTGCTTGATCGCGATCAGGTGTTCGGGCCACTTCGCCTTCGGCGACAGCGGGTAGTTGACGGCCGCGCACACCCAACCCCGCGAGGCCATCTCGAGCATGAGCGGCAGACCTTGTTGATCCTTGTTCCCGATCACCCATCCCCCGCCGTGGATCTGCAGGAGGACCGGGCTCTTCGACGGCAGGTCGTGCCGGTGGTAGATGTCGAGGCGGGCGCGGCGCCCGCCCGGCGCGTACGCGAGGTTGCGGACCCGGGTGACCGCCTCGTTCCGCATCCAGAACGGGTTCAGGAGTTGCCGCCACACGGGTCGCCCCGAATGTTCGATGGCGCTGTCGCGGTCGGTGTAGTTCTCACCGAGCGCTTCGGCGAGCGCGGATTCGGCTTCTGCTCCGGCTCCCCGGCCGGCGGCGATCACGGCCGCGAGCCCGGCGGCGGAGGCCGCGGCCAGCGCGAGGCCGATGCGGTCGCTTCGGGTCCGTGTTCCGTGACGCGCGGCGTGCTGGGCAGCGTCGGCAGCGGTCACGGCGAGGAGGTGCGGCGCGAGTTCGGTGGTGAGCCACCCCGAGAAGAACGCGACCACCGAGGTGGGCGCACCGGGCAGGGGACGCAGGGCGTTGGCGGCGAGTGCGGCGCCGACGGCCTGCCGGAGAACGAAGCCTCGGGTCATACCTCCAACCGTAGAACATGTTCTAATCGATCGGTTGCCCACCCGGCCCGCGGGCGCCGGGTCGAGAACGAGGCGGCGTGCCGCCTCCCGGGGTGGGGCATGCGCCGACCTCGCAGTTCCACGATTCGATGGACCACATTTTAGAACGTGTTCTAGTATCGGATCATGCAGCGACTCAGCGGTCTCGACGCGTCCTTCCTCTATCTCGAAACGTCGACGCAACTCCTCCACGTCTGCGGAGTCATCATCCTCGACGTCTCGACGGTTCCGGGCGGCTACACGTTCGCCCAGCTCAAGGCGGAGCTCGGCGCGCGCACCGAGGCGATTCCCTCGTTCCGGCGCAAGCTGCAGGACTCGAAATTCAACCTCGACCACCCCGTGTGGGTCGAGGACACCGACTTCGACATCGACCGGCACTGCCATCGTGTCGCACTCCCCGCTCCCGGCGGCCGCGACGAGCTGGCCGAGCTGTGCGGCGACATCGCAGGCATTCCCCTCGACCGCGCCCGGCCGCTGTGGGAGATGTGGGTGATCGAGGGCCTCGAGGACGGTTCCGTCGCCGTGATGTCGAAGATGCACCACGCCGGGGTCGACGGCATCACCGGCGCCAACATGATGGCCCAGCTGTGCGGACTCGAACCGGACGCACCACGCCCAGACCCCACCGACTCCGCCGAGAGCGCGGGGCAGGCGAGCACACTCGACATCGCCGTCGGCGGGCTGCTCGCGGTCGCGCCCCGGCCCGCGAAACTGCTGAGGATCGTCCCGCAGAGCCTGACTCTGCTACCCCGCTGGATCGGCCGGGCCCGCCGCGGCGAGGCGATGCCCGCACCGTTCACCGCGCCGCGCACGTCCCTGAACGGCACGTTGACCAGTCACCGCAATCTCGCGTTCACCCAGCTCGACCTCGAGAAGGTCAAGACGGTCAAGGACGCGTTCGACGTCAAGGTCAACGACGTGGTGCTCGCGCTGTGCTCGGGCGCGCTGCGGAAGTACCTGCAGCACCGCCGGGAGCTGCCCGACAAGTCGCTGGTCGCCATCGTCCCGGTGTCGGTCCATGGAAAGTCTGACCGGCCGGGCACCAACCAGGTGTCGGGCATGTTCACCGAGCTCGGCACCCAGATCGAGGATCCGGCCGAACGCCTGCTCGCGATCGGCGAGCACAACTCGACCTCGAAGGAACACAACGAGACCCTCGGCGCGAGCCTGCTGCAGGACTGGTCCCAGTTCGCCGGGCAGGCCGTGTTCGGCACCGCCATGCGCCTCTACTCGACCCTCGGCCTGGCGGAGCGGCATCCGGTGGTCCACAACCTGGTCATCTCCAACGTGCCCGGACCGTCGGTCCCGCTGTACTTCCTGGGCGCCCTGATCAAGGCGATGTATCCGCTGGGACCGATCTTCCACGGCGCGGGACTCAACGTGACGGTGATGTCGCTGAACGGTCAGCTCGACGTCGGCCTGATGAGCTGCCCGGAACTGGCACCCCACCTCTGGGACCTCGTCGACGCGTTTCCCGCGGCGTTGGACGAGCTCGTCGAGGCAGCGGGGAAACGGTCGTGAACCCGCCGGTGCGCTGCGGGAATCCCGAAGCGACGTAGAGTCAGCTGTCATGTCCGAAGTCACCGACGACGCCTCGTCACCCGGCCCCGCCGAAGAGTCCGGCCGGCAGATCGTTCCCCTGCTCGCACCCCGGGACGGCGTGCCCGACGTCGTGACCACGGCGGAGGGTGTCGCGAAGGCCGCGGCCGCACTGAGCGAGGGCACCGGGCCGCTGGCGGTCGACGCCGAGCGGGCGTCCGGCTTCCGCTATTCGGCGCGGGCGTATCTCGTGCAGCTGCGCCGGGAGGGTGCGGGGACGGTGCTCCTCGACCCGATCCCCACCGCCGCCGATCTCGCCCCGCTGGCGGAGGTGATCAATCCGCTGGAGTGGATCCTGCACTCCGCCGACCAGGATCTGCCGGGGCTCGCCGAGATCGGCCTGGCGCCGGCGACACTGTTCGACACCGAACTGGCGGGGCGCCTCGCCGGGTTCGAACGGGTCGGTCTCGCCGCGATCGTCGAGCGGACGCTGGGCCTCGAACTCCGAAAGGGCCACGGCGCCGCCGACTGGTCGAAGCGGCCGCTGCCCGATTCCTGGCTGAACTACGCAGCCCTCGACGTCGAGGTTCTGGTCGAGTTGCGGAACGTGATGGCCGCGGAACTCGACGAGCAGGGCAAGAGCGAGTGGGCAGCACAGGAGTTCGAGCACATCCGGCTCGCGGGGCCACCGAAGCCCAAGGCCGACCGCTGGCGGCGGACATCGCACATCACGTCGCTGAAGACGCAGCGTCAACTCGCCGCGGCACGGTCCCTGTGGCAGGCCCGCGAGGACCTCGCCCGCAAACGCGACGTCTCCCCCAGCCGGGTCCTGCCGGATTCGGCGATCATCGACGCCGCGACGAAGGACCCCCGGGGTATCGAAGCGCTCCGGGCGCTGCCGGTGTTCGGCGGTCCCCGCCAGCGGCGGCACTCCCGGATCTGGCTGCAGGCGCTCGAGGATGCCCGGGCACTGCCGGACACCGAGCTTCCTCCGAAGACCCCGCCGTTCACGGGACCGCCGCCGGCGAGCCGGTGGGCGCGGCACGACCCCGAGGCCGCCGAGCGGCTGACGGCGGCCCGCGCCGCGCTGGCCGACCTCTCCGCGGAGGTGTCGGTGCCGGTGGAGAACCTGGTGACCCCGGAACTCGTCCGCAGGTTGTGCTGGGACTGGACGGACCCTGAGGACGGCGAAGTCGAGGCGGCGATCGACCGGGTGCTCGGCGAGGGCGGGGCCCGCCCCTGGCAGCGGATGCTGACCGTGCCCGCGCTGGCGAGCGCACTGCTCTCCGCCGCCGAGCGGAAGGGCTCCGGCGGCGACTGACCGACAGCACCGACACGCGGGGTGAGCGCGTGAATTCCCGATGAGGCACCCATTAAGTTACCCGCGAGTAACGGTAGGGGTACGCTGGTCTGGAGGCCGGACGCCTGGCCGTGATCCGGAACCAAACTGCTCCATCAGGAGGAATTCGCGTGGCTCCATCCACCACAACTCAACGCAACGTCGTGTTCGTCGACGGCATCCGCACTCCGTTCGGCAAGGCCGGCCCCAAGGGCATCTACGCGGAGACCCGCGCGGACGACCTCGTCGTCAAGACCATCCGCGAGCTGCTTCGCCGTAATCCGCAGCTCGACCCCGCGCGCATCGACGAGGTCGCCATCGCCGCGACCACACAGACGGGCGATCAGGGTCTCACCATCGGCCGCACCTCCGCGATCCTGGCCGGGCTTCCCGAGACCGTCCCCGGTTTCGCCATCGACCGCATGTGCGCCGGTGCCATGACGTCCGTCACCACCACCGCGTCGGGCATCGGCTTCGGCCAGTACGACGTGGTGATCGCCGGCGGCGTCGAGCACATGGGCCGCCACCCGATGGGCGAGGGCGCAGACCCGAACCCCCGGTTTCTCGCCGATCGCCTCGTCGATCCCAGCGCGCTCGTCATGGGCAACACGGCCGAGAACCTGCACGACCGGTTCCCGACCATCACCAAGGACCGCACCGACGCGTACGCCGTCGCGAGCCAGAACAAGTACGAGGCCGCCCGCAAGGCCGGCTTCATCGCCGACACCCTCGTGCCCGTCGCCACCCGCTCCGCCGCGGGCTGGGGTCTGGCCACCGAGGACGAGCCGCCGCGTCCGGGCACCACACTCGAGGACCTCGGCAAGCTGAAGACGCCGTTCCGTCCCGCGGGCCGGATCACCGCGGGTAACGCCGCCGGTCTGAACGACGGCGCGACCGCCGCCCTCCTCGCCGGTGAGGACACCGCGCTCGAACTCGGACTGCCGATCGGCATGCGCATGGTCGGATTCGCGTTCCAGGGCGTCGACCCCGCCGTCATGGGCATCGGCCCGGTGCCGGCCACCGAGAAGCTGCTTGCCCGCACCGGCCTGAAGATCGAGGACATCGGTCTGTTCGAGATCAACGAGGCCTTCGCCGTTCAGGTCCTCGCGTTCCTCGAGCACTACGGCATCGCCGACGACGATCCGCGAGTCAACCAGTGGGGCGGCGCCATCGCGTGCGGCCACCCCCTCGCGTCGTCCGGTGTCCGCCTGATGACCCAGCTGTCCCGCCAATTCGCCCAGCGCCCCGACGTCCGCTACGGCCTGACCACCATGTGCATCGGTCTGGGCATGGGCGGAACCGTGATCTGGGAGAACCCGAACTTCGATGGAGCCAAGTAGATGACCGACATTGCAACGGCATTCGCCGACGAGGTCGTGACCAACGCGTACACCAAGATCGTCGCCGTACCCGGCATCGAGGGCCCGGTCGCGCTGATCACCCTCGACAACGGTTTCGACCACACCAAGCCGTCGTCGTTCGGCCCGGGCGGCCTGAAGGCCCTCGACGCCGCACTGGACGAGGCGTTCGCCGCCCATCCCGTCGCGATCGCAATCACCGGCAAGCCCTTCATCTTCGCCGCCGGCGCGGACCTCAAGGGTGTTCCGAGCATCACGAACCGTGACCAGGCGCTCGAACTCGGCCGGCTCGGGCACACGGTGTTCCGCCGGCTGCGCGAATCGTCCGTGCCGACGTTCGCGTTCGTGAACGGCGTCGCACTCGGCGGCGGGCTCGAGGTCGCGCTGCACAGCCACTACCGCACCGTATCCGAGAGCGCGGGCGCCCTGGGTCTGCCCGAGACGTTCCTCGGACTGGTGCCGGGCTGGGGCGGAACGCAGTTGCTGCCCAACCTCATCGGCCCCTCGAACGCCGTCACCGTCGTCCTCGAGAACGCGCTGAACCAGAACAAGACGCTCAACCCGAAGAAGGCCCTCGAACTCGGCGTCGTCGACGCAGTGTTCGGTTCGGCCGACTTCCTCGAGCAGTCGTTCGCCTGGGCCGCGCAGGTCCTGGCCGGCGAGATCACCCCCGCGCGTCCCGAGATCGACCGGGGCAAGGGCTGGGACGACGCGATCGCCCGCGCGAAGGCCGTCGTCGAGGGCAAGACCAAGAACAACGCCCCCGGACCGGTCAAGGCCGTCGAACTCCTCGAGGTGGCCCGGACCACCGATCTCACCGATCCCACGTCGCTCGACAAGGGCTTCGCCGCCGAGGACGAGGCGCTCGCCGACCTGCTGCTCGCCGACGAGCTCCGCGCCGGTCTGTACGCGTTCGACCTGGTGAACAAGCGTGCCAAGCGTCCCGCCGGCGCACCGGACAAGTCCCTCGCCCGCAAGGTCACCGGTGTCGGCATCGTCGGTGCCGGTCTGATGGCCAGCCAGCTCGCGATGCTGTTCGTCCGTCAGCTCAAGGTGCCGGTGATCCTCACCGACATCGACCAGGAGCGCATCGACAAGGGTGTCGGCTACGTCCACGGCGAGATCGACAAGCTCCAGGGCAAGGGCCGGTTGTCGCCGGACGCAGCGAACCGCCTCAAGGGTCTCGTGTCCGGCTCGCTGGACAAGGCCGCGTTCGCGAAGACCGACTTCGTGATCGAGGCCGTGTTCGAGAACCTCGATCTGAAGAAGAAGATCTTCGCGGAACTCGAGGAGCACATCGCCCCCGAGACCATCCTGGCGACGAACACGTCCTCGCTGTCGATCACCAAGATGGCCGCGGACCTGAAGCACCCCGAGCGGGTGGTCGGCTTCCACTTCTTCAACCCGGTCGCCGTGCTGCCCCTGCTCGAGGTCATCAAGGGCGAGAAGACCGACGACGCCACGCTGGCAACGGCATTCGCCACCGCCCGGGCGCTCAAGAAGTCGGCCGTCGGTTCCGCCGACCTGCCCGGGTTCGTCTTCAACCGGCTCCTGATCCGCACCCTCGGTGAGGTCATGAACGCGGTCGACGAGGGCACCCCGTTCGAGGTGGCCGACAACGCCATCGCCGAACTCGGCATGCCGATGACCCCGTTCACCCTGCTGGCCCTCGTCGGGCCGGCGGTCGCGCTGCACACCGGTGAGACCCTCGCCGAGGCGTACCCCGAGCGCTTCCACAACTCCCCCGGACTCGAGGCGCTGGTCGAGGCCAAGAAGTCGGCGGTGTGGAGCTACGGCGCCGACGGCAAGCAGGTCGTCGACCCCGAGGTCGCCGAACTGTGGAAGCAGGGCGACAAGGCGTCCACGTCCGAAGAGGTTCTGGATCGCACACGTCGCGCGTTCGCCGAAGAGATCCAGATCATGCTGGACGAGGGTGTCGTCGCCGCGGCCGAGGACATCGACCTCTGCCTGATCCTGGGCGGCGGGTTCGGTTTCTGGAACGGTGGCATCACGCCGTACCTGGACCGCACCGGCACGTCCGAGGCCGTCAACGGCAAGCGGTTCCTGGCGCCGGGCGTCGCGAGCGTCTGACCCCACGTGAGTGGCGGGGGGGGGGGCCCGCCCCCCCCCCCCCCCGCAGGGGCCGCGGGGGGGGGGGGGGGGGGGGCGGGGGGGTGCGTGGGGGGGTGGAGACCGGCCTCGCGGCCGGGCTACGCGC